>SLNR01000163.1 GCA_007132905.1 Candidatus Sumerlaeota bacterium
CAATCTCAAACTCCTCGTAAGATCCTTTCCAATCAAAAGCCGTTAATACCCTGTCAACGATTTCCTGCTTAGACATGGAAGCATCAATTTCCAGCTTCTCCAGAATGGGAAGAAGGTAATCTAAAGCTGCATTTCTTTCTAGCTCGATATCTTTTTTACCATCTTCCTCAAATTCCACTTCAGCATAAATACCATATCTTTTCTGGTTAAACTCAACTGACAGCTCCCGTTCATCAGATTCAATCTCCAGATCAAACTCTACATATGGTAATAATTCAGCACTCGCATCCTTTCTGCCAAGAGCATTTATAACCTCCATAATTTCCTCTTCGGTTAAGTTTGCCTTAAGCAGTTCAACATAATCCATGGGCATAAGACCAAGTTCTCTTAAGAACAAATGCAGCCCATGGCTTATTACAAAGGAATCTGGTTGCTGCACATCATAACGGCTTAGGTTTTCCGACATGATTTGCTGGGCAAAATCAGATAGTGCTGACAATTTATCCTGATCTAATCCATCTACAGGGTGGACTGTAATGACTACCTCACTATCTGGCCTTAAAAACCCTTCATCATGAAGGTGCATCGTTAAATCCTCCAAAGCTTCCTTTAGTTCTTTTCCTTTAAACGAATAACCAGCCACAACTGCTTCTCCATCCGGATTTTCTCCTTCGGCTTGTACCACTATGTTCTCATTATCAAGAGTCAGAGTTAACGCCGGATTAACTTGCAGTGTTATGGCTGCGACACCTTGAGGGCTAACAGTAAGTACTTGATAAGCGAACAAGCTCAGCAATAACAACACTACCGGTACGGCAATTATTAATGTCTTCTTCTTCAACAAAATCACCTCAACTATTCTATTGAGGACTGAAGAATTGAAACCGCCTTTTTTTTGAGACTCCAAGCTGCCTTGAGCAAGCAACATCTTTTTTAACTGATCCTTGTGTCCAGGCATGTTAATTTGCGGGATTTCTAAATTCTCTAAGGTTTCCTGCATATCAATCTCGCGGCGGTTTTTCATCTGATCACTCCTCTACCTTATTACAATGAATTTTTGCCTGAAAGGTTGCACTTTTTGCTAATAAACTTTTCTTCAGCTTTTTTAACCCGCGATGAAGCAAAGATTTGATGGTTCCTTCGGGTTTATCTAAAATAGTGGCGATTTCATTTATTTTTTTATCAGCAAAATAACGTAAAGTAATAACATCTTGATATTTTTGAGGTAGCTGTTTTATGGCTTTTCTGCATACTTGAAAATCATTATGTTTTCTCAGAACATTTTCTGCGGCGATAATCTCTTCCTCAAGATCGTAAGGAGAGGCAAGATCAAACCCTCTGGACCTCAAATCATCTACAGAACTTACCCTATGAGTACCCTTGCGATAATAAGCAGCAATTTCATTGGTAGCTATTCGATAAAGCCAGGCAGAAAAAGGAACATTCTTCCATGAAAAATTGCGGATATTTTTTAATGCTTTGAAAAAAGTCTCCGCAGTAATATCTTTAGCAATTTCAACATTACCAGTACGTTGTAGAGTATAATTCAAAATCTGGTCATAATATCGCTCGAAAAGACGTCCAAATGCATTCACATCCTTTTTGGATAACTCTACTAATTGCTGATCTTCTTTCATTGTAGTATCCATTGATGTTCCTCCAGACAGAGTTAAACCACCTATAGCATTACTATTGGTATCCCCTTTTCCAAAATAGAAGCGTCCCTTTATAAACCTAAAATTACCGGCAAATTATAACTATGAGTGATTAGGCTAATCTTCAAGTTGTCCATGATTCATCTCTGAGTTTTTTGAAATTTCTGTCAGAATGTGACCATGCTTTTCAAAATATCGGACCTGTATTTAATTATTAATCTTCAGGAATAATCCCTTCTTAAGGAATTTGCGTATGACTCGTATGACGGATTGCCTCTTTTACCTGTTCCCTGACCCTACCTATCACAGATCATGGTTTACTGTTTCAAAATGTTTCGCTAAGTCTATATTCACTGCATATTTGCAGGTTATCCATAGCATCGCTCTTCCCTTTTGACCCCTTGCCGGGTATTCTAATTTGGTCTAAGCTAAAGCTACTCTCACAAAAGGTCGGTTCAAATATTGCTTGTAGTACTTGTGTAATGTCTGTTAAACTATGCGGTTCATGACTGTTGGGACCCAAGAAGCCTTGCCCCATTTCCCGACTTGGGGATTTCTATGGCCTGACTGGCAGAGGTTTGTACTTTCCCTTCTTAATCTCTCCAGAAATCATCCCTGTTCTCTTTTAGATATGGCAGTCATTCCTCGACTGCCATCCCGATAACGCCTGCTGCACCTCTGTTTTGCTTTACTCTTTTGTAGACTGCATTTAGGCCGCTTACCGTCATTTATTAAGTAAGCTCTCTAGACCGTCTTTCTCAACGTATTCCGGTGAGGCAATACTCCACCCTCCCTTAATGCTCCCGGTTCCACCATGACCTCACAAGGGTAGTCAGTTTTTATAGTTTTCTGCTCTCTTAGCATTGCTCCACCTTCTCTTTAGTTTAAAAGACGGCCATTATTCGGCCCTTCCCGTATCCGGCACTATGACCTTGCCTGACTTCTTACGGTTTAGCCTTACATCACTGTATGACTAGTCGCTGTAAGTGGTTGGTTAAAACCTCTTGTCGGCAGCCCCCGTAAGACCTCTCCTATTAAATACGGGACCTTTTTCTATTATGTATCAGCCAGATTAACACCGAAGAGTTCGGATGATGTTGGCCTTTGTGTTGCTCGGCACACTCATCCGCTCTATATACCTTCAATGTGGTTTTTGTTAGTCAGACCGCGATTTCATTAGACTTCCTTCAGACTCCGCCTCACAATAGTCGTCTTTGCCATCAGTTAAAAGTTCTCATCACCTTGCCTGTAGCAAACTATCACCCACAAGCGCACGTCTATGCAGGGCAAACCCAAAGAGCACGGCTCCCAAATAAAAATGTCGTCCCTTTTGTGAAAGGAAATGTAATTTTTGTCTACTTATATTCCTTCCTGAAGAGGGAGGCATTGTCTCCATCCCAACCAAGGAAATTTAATTAGAATAAGCCTTCTTAATAGTCATCATACAATAATTTGCAGAATATGAAACATCATTGCAAATGAAAGGATTTTTCTGATTTATTATTTTTACAAGAAATGCACAACATATTGTGATTATTTCCTGCCGAGCGAAATCACCATCACCAAGTGTGTGATATGCAGGCAAAATACGAGGGCCGGATTGATGTGAAAATTCTATTTCAAAAACCCGCTCAAAAGCCCTAAAGTAGCATTATTAATTTTCAAATACATCAATTATCCTATGAACAGCATGACTTGTTGCCGGCGGTCGAGCGAATGATATTATATCGCATCCACTTTAATAGTGTATTACCCTTGGACGGCTTTCCCAATCACTAAGCTCTTGAGTCCAATACCTCGCCCACTCCTTCATTTCTTTATATTCCGGGTGACTAGGATTCATCATAATTCCATGAAAATATACAAATCCTCCTACGCCGCCCACATCCTCAGGCGGTGTTTGACCACTTGCTTCAAGTAAGTAGGGTGATTCCTTGTCGTAGTCCTCTATCATACGTACAAGCTGGATTTCATGTTCCCAGTTATCCCCCATATCATAAGTATAGAGAATAGGCTTATGATCTGGCAAAAAATCAGATAAGGTATGCCCCTTCATTAAGATAGCATCTTCGTCATACTCTAGGTCGGCTTCAAATGGAACTATTCTGACAACTGGTTTACGCTTACTGCCACCAAAGATAGTAAAGTCATAAAGGTGGTAACTCTTCCAGCCAAACACAGACTGCAACACCTTGTGTAAACTTGCAAATCCCAGATCTGCAGGTACAATCAATCTCCTCGCTACCTTGTATACTCCTACATCAAGTGTAACCAGCAATTCAAAAGCACGGTATTTGTAGGCTTGTCTTCCTGTAAGCTCTGATAGTGCGTTAATCATTGCCCGGTAAGGGAAATGCCCATCGCTACCCTTACCGGAATAATTGACAAGACGGTTATTTGCAGATGTTCCAACTGTATCACTAAACATATTTGCAATGCCGTTATATTCATGTCCAACAAAAAAAGCGCAGTCCAATCCTGCTTTTGTTACCCACGCCGCTTTCTGTCTGCTGCGATTTTGAGTAAACTCCATCTCGCCTGCCAGACGCAAATATTCCCCCACAAGCTCGGGGTTTATATTCATGGAAAGCAATGTGTTCGAAATGGACATTCTCATCATTTCTGCTGCATTTTTCAGATCTTTCCGCTTGACTTGGTAAATCGCAACGGTAAAACGTGTGGCGCTATTCACCAAGACAAGCATATCCTCAGCATGTCGATTATCCCACACTTTTGTCCAATTTGCTGTCCATGAAAACAACGGATTTTCATCCTTGTGTGCGGACGGAGGATTTACTTCCATGGCATCCGCCAATTTTTTTGTCAGTGCAATTTGCATGATGCATTCTCCTTTTGGCAACAAGTCGTTTATCTCAAACCGCCGATCTTACATGAAAAGTGCGGTTATTTCGCTTCTCACACTTTGTGTTTTAATGTGTTCCTTTTTTGTCTAGCCTTGCCATAATCAATTTCAATATTGCACCTACACTTCATTTCTGCTTGAACCTTTTCAAACCCTCCACCGGAATACCCCTGCTGGCATAGATGCATTCTACCACTACACCGCCGATTTCGTCGCGGAAACGAATGATACCCCTCGATGCTTTTCACATAGTAGTAGTGAACTCCGTTGAGACTGAGCCCGACTAGATCTCCGGCCCCGTTATAGTAACAGTAAAGGGTGCTGGGCCCGGCCTTTTCCTATGTTACTTGTTTGCCACCAGATGGCAATGGATCTCGGTGGTGCCTACCGTCTTCTTCGTGCGGATCCTCCCACCGGTTGTATTCATAGGATACGTTGGCCCGGTCTTTGCGACCGTGCTCAGCTGCCGGCCCCTATCCCAATAAAGGCCAGGCCGTTGTCATAAGAACGAGGATTACCAATATCATCGTAGGTGACAGGTAATCTCCATAGGTGCCTTTGAACAACTAGAACTCTCCAAAAAACCGGTGGTTGTGTTGTAGACCTTTTTTTGTCCGGTTTCCGTCTCCTTTATGGGTAAGCCGATTGTCTTTGGCATATTCATGACCGGTGGCATGCATTTCCCCGTCCGGGGTCTCTGTGAGGGTCTGCAGGTTGGAGCTGTTGTCCGGTCAAAGGCGCTCACCCGCCCAGCAAAGGTGCGGATGTCCCGTAGCCGGTTGATCAGGTCATAATAGTAGCAGGTGCTGATCCCCTGCTCTTCCCCTGTAGCAGTATTCCCTCGATTATAGTGACTGTAGCGGATAAGCTTAGTCGTCTGAGCACTGTCACTCAATAACAATAGAAACTATTTCAGTGCCCATTCCTGCTAAACCAAGATGACAAAAACAATGATAACGCTCTAAACTAAGTCTTTTATCTGGATCTTCCGTCAAGCATCAGGATCAAGGTGAATCAATACGTATATTATGACGCCGGTTTTCCCACTTCCACGATACTTCATAGCCCATACCCTGGAAAACATAACGCAACGGTACATAAGTCCGGTTGTGCTCCAGCAGATTGATCGTGTCCATCTCGATTCGTTTGCCATTGATATATATATAGTCCCGATTGATGGGAATTTCAATGCACTGATCATCCCAGTAGATTTCAGCCCGATAGAGCTTTTGATTCCAATCTACATCGGCACCGAGGGTTTCTGCTACTCTGCGAACCGGGAGCATCGATCGCCCGTTATTGATAAAGGGAGCACCGCTTGCCACTGAAAAAGAGATTTTCCGGCCGTCTGTATGGACTAAAATGTATTCATAGACGGGAGTTCCCACCTGGGTGACTACTTTTCCTTTGAACTTCTCAGCCACACCGTTGGCATAGGCTTCACTCTGGTAATCCTTGAAAAACTTCCCTCCCACATAAACCTTATAAGGATAGTACCCTTTGTTTATAACATATTGCATGGCCTGGTAAGGAAGCAGCTGCACCCTGTCATACTCTGTTTCATAATATTCTATGGATGTCGGATAAGCGCGAATTGCCGTTGTCTCAATTGTTACCGCAGGTTTTTGCGTAAGATTCACCGCATAGTGAGTGAAGTATCCTCCGGCACTGGTAGAACTGACATAATGAATCGTGCGATACCCGGTGCTGGCTGCAGCCATTTCAGCAAAAGGCTTCAGAACATTCTCGTTAAATGAAGTTGATAGGTATTCCTTAACATAGTAAACCACCTGACCCATGCTGTGGTAACTAATAAAAGCGCGAAAAGGGTAACGCTTAATATAGTTTTGCACCAGCTGAGTTTCGATGGCGGAAGCCGGATAGGGCCCAGGGTAATTTCCCAGTGAGGGCTCCTTAGGTGAATTGGCATTTTTTGAATAGAACTGGTTGATCCAGCGTTTTGTGCCCACATGGTAGTATTCATCTTCAAAATTTCTGTTGCGGTCCGTGCCCTCAATACCGGCTTTTAATAGGGAAAGGCTTCTGCCGTCTAAAAGACGGATCAGGTTTTGTCTCAGTGTTGTATTACGAATGGCGTCTACCCCGTGTTTGACAGCATCGTAGCCATCCGGATTAGTCAGAATCAAAAAATGAAAAGTGCTTTGATCCAATATGGCCGATATGTTTACGTCGGGGATATGACTACTATCGTGGACATCCATACAATAATCCTCAATGGTCATCATTAAGAGATACGAGTTGATAGTTTCTCGAGAATGGTTGCCCGCCTCCATCATAAGCTGATAGCGCCGGATATAGAGTTCTTCATATGAACGGTCCCTTATCCCCTTGCCCATCACTACTGCATAGACAGAACGTCCGTCAGCAGAGTACCCTAAAATGTCCATCTCCAATAGATCAGGATAGGTACTGACAAGCTCCTGCGCCTTGTCAAAAAAATCAAACGCAGTAAATTGGTATGCTTCTTCTTTACGGATGATCCTCCCGGATTCCGGATCCGACCTTTGTTCATCGACTTCCATTTCTTCTTTCTGGACTATCTCGCCATCGTCTGAGATAATGATCCCATCGGCCTCCTGAGGCTCCGCCTTACTGTCACTATCATCTTCTGACGCCGGGATGCTATAATTGTTCCGGTCGGGTTCAGCGGTCCCTGAAGCGTTTTTCTCACCATCACCCGGAGGCAAAGGATCATCTGTTTCTGCCTTATGGTCGTCCGGTAAACCCTCGTAATACTCCTCAGTATCGGACTCTTCCATGGCAGGCATCTCTTCCGCGCTATCCTGGGATGCCTCGTTTTCTTTTGACTCTTCCTTTTCATTTGCCTCCCCCGTCAGTTGACTTACCATCCAGTTTTTTCAACTAGAGTGGATGGCCGCTGTACTGCACTATCCCCAGCGGTTGTAACTGTTGTTACCATCATCGTGCCTACCATCACCAAAATCAAAATATTCGCTCAACGTTTCAATGCATTGCTCTCCCCTCGGTTTGTTATTAGTCTTATATCCAGAGATTCCTAACTTTATCGCTTTCTAAGCCTCCTGCATTTCACCGGCAGAAAGCTGTGGACCCTAAGACCCTACCCCTGCTTCTTTTATAAAAAAAGATCGCTAAAAGGGATCTCATTCGATGCTACAAAATTCTTTGATCATGTTTTGACACACTATAAAATCAGTGCCTGAATTTTTACAATCCCTTCTCCCCGGCGCCTTTGTTGGTTCCCTATCATTTGGTATTATCTCAACTTTCCCTATAATTGATTCCCTTTGAATTCCATCCATCATACAGCCAACCCCCTAATTTCTCACTATGCAGTTTTCGCTCCGGGCAATCTGTACCTGCCATTATCCAAGACTAAAAAGGACCCACCAACCTTTTTCTACAAGCCAACTACTTCGTAGGACACAGGATTATTATTAATAATGGTTTTACCCTAGAGTAAGCTTTTTAATATTTCTAATCGCTAAGGTTTTCATCTGATCTGGGGGTATTCCATCAGCTCAAAAAGCTCATTCTACTAATAGACCCGCCGCTCCCCGATGCTCATAAAAAGAATCGTTGGGAAAAAGACAATGAATCAATCCGCACAGGATCTTTATACCATGGATAACTGTTTTGGGGAAATCATTTTTAACCTATCGTTGAAATCAAAGAAACAAACCCAAATCCCGCAGAACACTTTTCTGTCTGTTCAAAGTAATCAAGATAACTCCAGGCAAAATATCCTCTCACATCAGATCCACTATTCAAAGCTCTTTTTACCTCAGGCGGATATCGTCTATAATACATTCCCCTTTGTCCATAATGGAATCGCGCATCCGATGCAGGTTCATCATTCTATGCGCATTTAACTTCCGTAAGGGTAATAAATGCTCATAAGGATAATAACCGCAGCTTTGACGAGTAAAAGACAAAAAAGCGAACCGACATTAAAAATAGTCTTCCCAGACCATTCAAATTTCTTCCCAAAACAAACAAGAAAACTCAAACTGAATGCAGCCATAAAACTATAAGCCACTTTCATCATTACTACTCTGCTCCAAAACTATCCAAGTGAGTAGGCCTCAAGTTCCTTTATAGGGAGACAGTATTGATTTTTATTCAACCTGTTCCTGGGTCACTTCGGATTTCCTAAGCTCTATTCAAAGCATCAAAACACATGCAAACAAGTTCAATTCACTATTGCGTTGGTACATTGCCATTAACCCGGATAAGATGCACTATCATGTTCATGTTTTGACAGTCGACTTCTTTAGATGAAAGTAATTAATGGAAATAGGTGCGCTTAGGTTACAAAATTAAAAAACCCCCGATCATTCTGGAAACAGCAAATAACGAGCGAACCAAAAAGAATTGCTAATCAAAGTATTTCTCTGTTTCTGGATTAGATTTTGAAAATACTGAAATAATTCATGACAGAAATCGTATCAATTACTAGCGGGCAAAACGCAAACTTATGTCAGTTTTCAGCCGCGATGGGATATGTTATAATTACAAATAGAAGAGCTCGCGGGAGAGATTAATATGCCAATAAAAATGAAACAATATCTGCAGCGCTTGTATAATGGAGTCCAAGAAAACGAAACCACCGCAAGAGGGGCACAGTTAAGTTATTTCTTTGTCTTGTCAATATTCCCTTTATTAATATTCTTAATCACCCTTCTTGATTACACTCCCTTGACGAAACAGGAATCGATAGAACAGCTTTCCCTGTTACTTCCGGAAACTGCTTTTGCTGTTGTCTCACAAATTATCACTGAGATAGATGCAGCCGATAATTTCACCCTGTTTTCGTTCGGGATTCTGGCAACTATCTGGATTGCCAGCAGAGGAGTATCTGCTCTCATAAAAAGCATCAATAAAGCTTACAACATCACAAAAAGCAGATCATTTATCAAACATAATGCCATCGCCGTCCTAGCCACATTCGCTATAACTTTGGTGATTTTGCTTTCGCTGAGCTTTTTAGTTTTCGGCGAAGTGATAGGTGAACTTGCTTTTCAATATTTAGGTCTTGAGGAAGTATTTCAAGTCTTGTGGACACCACTGCGTTATGCTATACCCCTTTTAATTACCTCTGTCAGTTTCACATTGCTGTTTTTGTATTCACCTAATTACCGACTAAGTTTGAAACATGTCTATCCGGGAGCAATATTTTCCACATTGGCCTGGACTACAGCATCTCAGGTTTTTGCTTTTTACGTCAACAATTTTGGTGATTATTCCCGAATCTACGGCAGCATCGGCGGCATCATTGTCTTTATGATCTGGTTTTATATGAGCAGTGTGGTAATACTACTAGGAGGAGAAATAAACGCAGCCCTGTATGACACATTTTACAGATCAAGTTATGATACTTCATCACAATAAATTTTCATTGCAAAAAAGGGCTACTCTTTTGTAGCCCTTTTTTGCAATGAAAAACACATACGGTCAAAAGATGCTAAAGCTGTTTTTGCTCACATCTCCAGAAAAATCCGTAGTCCCTCGCTTGCAATTCTTATGTAACTTGGGGTGTATTTCCTATTCTTCTGTAAAGTACTGGTTGTCTCCATCAAACCCGCGTTTAACACTTCCAAGGCATAACTACCTTTTTTGTGAATACTTACTGTTTTTGTGGCTAGGCTGTAAATATTACTAATTATTCCAGTACCCCATTGCCAAGCAATGAATGTAGCTTTTTCGCCAAGATCCAGAACAGCTGGATTTTGTTTGCATTTGCATCTTTAAAATGACTAGGCCGCGCATCGTTTTATAGTCTAGTGATACGCGCCTTTTCCAGCATCAAGGAGCATTCGTACCTTAAACATTGAGCAGGCATTTGTATTATGTTTATCGACCTAAACTTTAACTGGCCTTTTTGTACCCATGCAAAACATAACCACCGCTTACCTGAAACCTTCATTATGTTAATTTCAAAGAAATCGGTTATTCTCATCCACTGTTGTAATTCCCTTTTAACTATATTTATAAAACAACATACCCTTTTCTCTTAACCTATTTCAATCTACGCTTGGGTGTAGGCTGCTATCGCACCTTCTTAGATAAGCCATCTTCCGGGGAAACTCCCACAGGCCTAGTATGCAGCAGACAGATAATGCGCGCTAATTAATCATTCAGAAGCCCCGACTATCTTACATTAAATAGCCCAACGCCGCCTCTGCTATCTTAAACCTCGCTTCCTTTTCCTCTCTTAAAGGCAGCTCCGGTGCTCCCAGCGGGTACTTAACGCTGGTGGAAGGAAAGATGCGCTTTACCCCCACCGAGTTGGCCACGGGAACCATATTGCAGATTTGCACCGTCGGAATATTGGCTTTCTCCAGTTCTTTTGTAATCACTGCACCGCAGCGAGTACTGGTCCCTCAGGTAGAGGTCAAAACTGCGGCGTCAATATTATTTTTCTTGATATACTTAGCCATGCCCATACCGATTTTACGGCTGTTCTCAATGGTAGTTATCAAACCCGTGGTGCCAAGATAGGAATTATAAAGCTTACCGATAACCCCTTTTTTTTCCAGTTGGCGCATGGCATCAACGGGAACCAAACGGTCCGGGTCTTTCATAATAAATGACGAGTCATATCCGTTGTGGCAGATCATCCAGTCTCCTTCTTTCAAGTCGTCCTGTCCTGCTATGGAATAAGCGTGGAAGCGGTTGGGGTTAGACGATGGCATCCGGTCCGGATTTCCGTCAGGATAAAGCCCGCCGTCGGTTACTAAAACAACGGTGGCCTCAGCGAGGTTTTTATCTAAAGGTGTCCGCTGCACATCATCATGGGCCGGGAGCACCACCTCGGTCTCAAACGGTCGTCCGTTTATTTTGTCCAGCAGCATGTCCACCAAACGCTCGGTTGAAGGTGTATCGGAAGGGATATTTCTGATCAGCCCTCTCTCATAGTAGCCTTCTTCCGCCGGACTGCCGATTTCTTCCCGGTCGATCAGTTTGAGGGCAAAAGCTACCATGTTTTCGATATCGGTCCGCATAGTTCTAGCACTGCCGCCGGTCTTTAAGATAAACAAATCCTTTTTGTAGATTTCTACTCCCGGGTTTTCCTCGTGCATACCGGTTACTGCAGGAATGCCCAGTTTCTTGTGAACAGCATTACAAACGGAGCCGCAGGCGACACCGTAGCGCCCTGCTTCATAGGCTGGGCCCGCCACCAAAACATCCGGGTCGTATTTTTCAACAATACCGACTATTTCAGCCGTAACCTCGTCGAGTTTCTCCGCGATATGATTGTCACCGCAAATAACGGTGGCCACAATTTCGGCGTCCCCTCCGAAGGCTTTCTCAAGCAGCAGACCAGGACCCAGATTACCTTCCTTTACCTCAATACCCATATCGGCCGCACTTTCTCCGCCGTATTGTCCGAAAAACTGATTGATATAATGCACTACTCTTATCTTCATGATTTTCCCCCTTCTCCGTCTTTTATTAATACCTTAATGAAGTATACATCGTACCGCCCAGCTGGCTCGTTGCACCTCTGGACTTATGGTTGGTCAACTCAAATCCTCCGTATGGATCCACCTTACCCAAATTAGTTAAATTTGGAATGGCTGTCGAGCCGATGACCCGCTTTACCGGCGGGCAGGCAATGGGTTCCAGGCAACTTGAAGAAACCATGGCGTTGGCGTTTTGAGTTGAGAACAAGACAGATTCATCGGCGGCATTGTCGGGGGATAAAAACTCCGTAATCAGGATACCCGTCTTGATGCCATGGCTTTCGCAGTTATCACAGATCATCCCCATGTCAATTTGCGGATGGCCGCCCCCTTCTTTGGTGATAACCGCGGCATCTGCCTTTAAATGATAATGAGCTAGGTTGGCCGCCATCATTGCATTTCTTTTCTTATCAGACAGCTCATGGGGGGCATTGTGTAAAATCACCCCGAGGAAGTTGATATCCACGCCGTGGCGTCGGTAAAGCTCCAAAAACATAGGATGGTTTTGATAGGAGTAAGTCGGGTCCGCATTGGTCAGCTGGTAATAATTCCGGTTGGTAAGAGCATTGTCAAGTACTTCGTTGGGGTGAATCAAAAGTGGCATCATCTTTGTGCAGTCATCCCCGTAGTATCTTGTGTCAGTATATGGCGCATGAGAAAATATCTGAAATATATAGACAGTCCCGGGAAGCCCGACCAGGTTGTCCTTATCTAATGTAAACTGATGGCTTGCATCCGGAACACAGTCCTTGGCGGCTTTCCCCAGATATCTAGCAGCCTTTTTGGATGCACTGTTTACGGCGTCGAAATAATCGTTTTTCGCAATACCTTTTGCCGGAGCAGCGTCGATGGTAAGATTAATGTTTTTTGAAAACGGCGTATGGGGAGCGGCCGGACCGGACATGTCCACAAAAGTTCCTAGGGGAACCTCCATCTCCAAAATCTCAACAACCGCCAAACCGCGCAGAGCTACCGTTTCTCCATTTCCTACAGTCTCAATATCATCGACGACCCCGGGAAACGTTGGCTCACCTTCCCCCATTTTAAATACCGGCTGGACAATGTCCCCCACGTTCATCAAACGACAGTCATCCCCGGGAAAAGCCAACTCAATCTCCACATTCGAAAACCTGGCGTCTTTGATAACTTCCTTTAGCTCTTCTTTGCTGATATGCAGAGTGTGGCCGTCAACATATGTTTTTGAGCCAAAAACAGCATTATCAATGTCAACCAGATACTTATGTAAATGCATTTTTATCATCCTCCTTATGGAATAACCGGGCTGCGAAAGAAAACTTCCAGCCTCTTCAGGCTGAAAACCTTACAAATTGAAACTCAGCGGTAGCATAGCCTATGACCTGCTGCAGCCCGCACCGATCGAGCGATTGTTATTCTTTGTATCTATTACTATTACTGTGACGGAAAGACTGTTTTATCGAAATAGACGCAAGTTGCTTTTTCTATTTTCCCTCCAGCTTTGGTATCACTTCAAAGGATGCACCTTCTAAAAGTAAAAGCCCACTCTTTGCTAAGCTTATGAACCAACAATCAATCGCGTCTATACAAACAATCATTATATCGTGGGGTACGCTGTTTTTTGACTTAGGGCCTCACAAACTTTCTTTTACTGTGTTCGTTGTAAAAAAAAAAATCACGGGTGCCGCCCTTGTTTTCCTAGATGAAATAATGGCGACTGAAATCAGCATTTAACTTTCAATGCTCCATCAGAAGCCTATAAAAGGCTATTCGTGGAGACATGTTCAAATCCTGCCTGAATTTATATTCCCAGAAAGCAGGTAATGATACGGTAGCCAAAGCTTACATGAAATAATCCCTGATATCAAGGGATTTTCACTGCATCAATGTTGAGTACACATTTATCGAATGACGCAAATAGTGATGCAATTCGGTGGCATTGTATTGCTACTAGAAATTG
Organism: Candidatus Sumerlaeota bacterium; assembly: GCA_007132905.1. GTDB lineage: Bacteria > Bacillota > SLNR01 > SLNR01 > SLNR01 > SLNR01. Next base: position 13,921 of record SLNR01000163.1, read on the forward strand.
TTAATTATGTGAAAGATTTAGAATTGATGCTAAATTGTAGGCACCCCTATGTGTTTTCAGTTTTCTATGAATGAAATTACTTTTCCCATAGCTTCCTTTGCCTCAGGTATTGGAAAACCCACCCACACATGCTGCATTCGCTCGTACTCATAATACGAGCATTTTTGTCCATGACTTTTTAATTCATCCCTCAACTGCCTTGCCTGAACATTTAGTATTTCGCTTGTTCCAGTGAAAAGGGCAATATCCCCGATTCCCGTTAATTCTCCATAGAGAGGGGAACAACGGTAATTCTTAATATCATAGTTGCCGGCATATCGTCTCCCAACTATCTTTAACATTTCCTTTGACAATATTAAGTCACGATTATCTTGTTCTATTGGGGTGCTATTTTCCATAGATACGTCCAGCCAGGGAGATAATAAAATGATTTTTGCCGGTGTTGGTTGAATCTCTTCCATTTTTATATGTTGGGCCAAAGATAAAGCCAATCCACCCCCGGCAGAGTCGCCGCTGAGAATGATTTCTTGTTCGTTTGTTTTACACAACAATGAATATGCTTTAATCACCATTGCCATCGTATCAATGCAGGTGTGCTCGGGCGTCAGCGGATAGTTTATAAAGGTTATCTCACACTGAGTTTTAGACAAGATGTTTCCAATAATGTGCCAATGTATCTTCTTCGCTTGCATTGTGTAAGCGCCGCCGTGAAAATAAAAAATATGCTTCTTGGGATTAACTGATGATTTTAACGAAACACATTTTCTGTTGCTTATAATTTCGCACTTTGTAATGTACTTTTTGTAGAGGCTTTTTGGTGGCTCTTCATATTGGTTGTTCCTTGTCGGATTGCTTATCATTTTATGCACAACGTTTCTCATATCAATTAATCTTAGTACTTTTTCCATTATTCTTGCTTCATTGCTTATCATCGTATACTCCCATACCATAAATTTTTTGGAAGGTTTCTTTTATAAAATCGTTCTTTTTATAACTTTTCTCAGTGCTAGTCTATCTTTTACTTAAGTTTGCATCTGCCTTGTCCAACAAAAATAAAATGGCGGCTATATAACACATAATAACCGGAGATAGGATGCCGGGCATTAATTTTCATTGAACTGACACCTGCTTCTTGCCGGGGTTGCTTTTCCGTATTCAATCGCTTTTGCCGGGCAGAGATTAATACACGCTGTACACATATAGCATTTTTCGCTTACATAATGTTGTTTTCCGTCATTATCCTTATTGTGTTTGCGGGACAGTTTTCAGCACACTGTCCGCAAGAAATGCGCTTGTCGGTGATATAAAACGGTTTCGTGCTGCGGGCAAACTTGTTAAAACCAAAGTTGGCAAGGTTTGACTTTATCCACGGTGATTTGCCTTTGTTGGCACCAACGACAGATTGCTTTGTGATAACTTGATCCGCAATCGTGCTAACCCCGTCTTTAGCTTTGACAACCTTTGAGGCTATGATTTCGTCACTTTCCACATCCGCTCCCATAATATAATTGTTGGCCATCGCCACAGAATACATGCTGTTTGAAGCGAAAATGTTGTTTGCTTTTTCCATGGTATAGCCCGCTTCGGCACCGCATGAGCAAACTCCATAGGCAAACGGAGACTTGCCTACTATCATCCTTTTTTTTACAAACCCCAATATCGCCTCCGGTACTCCCCACGCGTGTATGGGAAAAACAATTCCTATGGTTTGGTTGTCTATTGATTGGACTATAGAACAGTCAACTATATTGACCGCCAGGTCGTTTTTGAAGCCAACTGCTTTGCTATCCACTTTGAGTTTCCGGTGCCTGAAAAATAATAAATCATAAGCTAATCATTCCTTTTCGCTAAGAAATCTCTGATAGCTTCCACAGCGATGTTCTGTTGTTCTACGCTTGAAATCGTAGCGTCGGGATCCCCCTTCTGTTGGCCGTAATTACCAAACTGGGCATGGTTGCCCCCTTCTATAGATACGATATTTTCAGTGTAGTCAATCTTTTCTGCAACACTTGTATTGAATGTGCCATAGATCGTCAGCGTATCTGCAGCGGGGTAGTTGCCATAGATATAAGCTCCCAGCAGAATCAATCCTTTTACCTTTTCTTGATGCTTTGACGCGTAGTTGCTGGCCATTGCCCCGCCCATGGAGTGGCCGCCTATATACCAATTTTTAATGTCGGGGAACTTATCTATGATTTTTTCGGCGGCATTTGCATCAAATATAGCCATGTTATACGGCATTTTTACAAGTATGCAGGTTATGCCGGAAGTATCTTTGATTTTTTCCAAAATCGGCAAATAAGCCAAGTGTTCCACCTTGGCGCCTGGATAAAAAATCAATGCGTTATCGCTGGATGTGGGAGGAGATAATATAACAAGATTATCTTGAACATGTATGTCATCTCCACTCTGCATGACAGCAATCGCCACGTCATCCGCTCTGTAATAATCAGATACATAGATAAAAAATGCACCGGTAAATAAAAGTACGAGCGATATGATCGTTATCAAGGATATTTTTAGCCATTTTTTCATAGATAATTCCTCACTTAAAAGAAGAATCGCATTCGACACAATAAGGCGCATTGGATTCACACACAAAAATTAAATATATCTGCTGAAAGGTTCAAGATCTCTGCAGAAATTTGCATACCATACAAAAGACTACATTCATAAAAACCAACCAGGTTGGATTTTTGAGTTGTGACCGTATGGTAACAGACGGAAAATTGAGGATTTTCTTTAAGGCTGCATTGCCCCAAAAAGAACCAGCCAGGCCAGTACAGATTTAGCAACTAAACTAAGTATAATATAGGTTCGTTCACCATATAAATAGTCTTTCCACTTTCCAATCCTTTTATATTGTAAAACCATGTTAACGGGAAATGTATTAAAGGCAACAAAATAGGTCCCGACAATAGCCCATACAAACCACGGCACCATATCAAAATTGCCAGTCCCAAACATGTAAATTAAGATAGCGATCCATGGTGCTAATCCAGCAATCGAACCCCAGACGAAGGGGCCCCAGTTTACTTTTCCCTTTGTTTTTCCTGAATTCAATTGCTCCATCACCAATCCAAATAAGTTCATAGCAGCGTTAACAATAAATATCAATAGCAAAGAAGCAATATCATAAATCCCAAATAAAGTGGCAATCAACACAATCATGATCGAGGAGCTGAGAGCATATTCATACCAGCGGAATTTATTGATCCCCTTTTTCAAATCAGCGTTGTATACGGCATTTAGACCTTTGGGCAGCGAAATAACTGCATGTGCCCCTGCCGATATTAATAAGAACAAGGCCACAAAAACGCCAAATGGCAGTTCAAAAAGAAATCGCGAGGTGACTTCCAGTGATTGTGTTTGTTGGCTGAATGTCAAGTAAAACTGAGTAATGTCTGGCGTAAATTCTGCAATATTTTGAATCACACTGGTAGCCAAAAAAAGCATTACTATCCCTTGAATCAAGTGCAGACCACCCATAATGGCATTAAATCTTCGAAGACCGGAAATTGTGATTCCTTTCATTCGATTTCCTCCCGGCATATCATTTTTATAAATAATTAGAAGATAAAAGAGCAGAGGTACCGAAACACTATGCTTTTATCATAAATTTTAAGGCGCTTAATATTGCCATTTTCTATACTCTGCTCATATTCCAAATTCACATTATTACTATTTCAGTAATAGTGCCTGTTTTGACTACTAATTATTATCTTCTTAAATACGTCATTCCATCCGGGTGAATTCCAACGTCAATACGGGTTTCTTCCTTCAAGGTTTTAACATTAATCACTGAGACATCATTCGTCTTATTATTTGCAACATAGGCATAGGAGCCGTTATGATTAAACGCTGTGCCGCCCGGCCAGTTTCCTACAGGAATTCTCTTTACTTCCCACGGCCTAATTTCCCCTTTTAAATTATGAGCTGTTTCTATGATCGATATGTCACCGGATTCTCTGTTGGGGATAAATGCGTATTGGCCATCGGGGGAAAACACAATTCGGATAGGACAGGAACCAATCTCTCTTTCGTAGAGTACTTCGAGACTTTCTGTATCTATTATGTATAAATCATTATCATGTTGATTTGCTACATACAGATGCTTTCCATCGGGATGAACGGCCACACCTTCAGGCCCTTTGCCGACAGGGAAATGGTTTACAATTTCCTCCGACTCGACATCAATAACAGTTATATTATGACTGCCCATATTCGGAACATATATTGTTTTCCCGTCCGGAGCGGGCGCAACCATGTGAGAGTGTTTTTGATATGTGGGAAATACTTTTACGATTTCATCGTCTTCTGTGTCGATAATAAATATTTTCTCACTGAATGTAGAGGCCAAATAGAGTTTTCTGCCGTCTTTGGTCAAGCCTAAACCATGGGGAAAGTTAAAGTCCTCGTGGGATACAGTCTTACTTAATTCGAAGGTATCATTATCGATAATATTGAGCCTGTTTCCCCATGAACAGGTGACATAGGTCTTCTTTTTATCAAGGGAAACCAAAACTTCATGGGGATTGTGATCGGTTTCTATGTTTTTTTCTAGTGTTCTTGTTTCTAGATTAACAATGGTAGCGGTATCTTCATCTTTATTTAGAACAATCAAATACTCTTTCATACAAAAACCTCCCATCTGAAATTTGCATTTTAGGTCTGTTTTTTATTGAATGCTTTGCGTGATATTGTTCCCCATTGATTATCCATTCCCTTCCATCAATTGGGATAAATTCAATAATACGGCTAGAACTCTCAGTTGTGAAGAATATCCATGTCTTTTCCCATTACATAGAAATAATCACAATCTCGAGTAAAATCAATTCTGAGTAGTTCTTGCTGCCCTCTGCAAACCCCCTATCTAGATTTACATCTTGGGGGCCTGCTTTTTTAGAAAAAAGATCTGTATAGAGAAACGGCAGGTCTCTTTCTGCTGGGTAATTTACCTCTGAATAGCACAAGGAGCATTTTTATAAGAGCTTTCACATGTGTTGAGATATTGGTTTATATGGATTGAGAAGAAATAAACAGTAACCGACAATGCAACATTTTACCTTTACAACCGACAATATCACTATGCTTGCGAGGGGCATGCCCTAACAAATGAACTAATTTAAGTAAATTTTTCTACAGAAAATTATTCGTCGCTTCAAACGAATCTCTACCGTCCAACGTTCAAGGTCGTACTCCCATAATTTCGTCAAAACAATTCAGTGTTATTCACGATTGCCTCCACTTCCGTTTCGTGAAAAGCAGCCTTGCATCCGGGGATTTGTTCAGATTCTATTATTGTTGCCAGCACAGCATTTGTTAGTATCCCCGAGTTCTGAATCCAATGCACCGCCTGAGACAAAATATGTCCTCAAAAGTTTCATATCCGTCCTTTTCTGCTTTTGTAAGTCAATAATCGCCGTTACAGACGTATTTTGCTGGATTCTCCTTTCTAATTCAATTTTAGAGAAAAGGCAAAAGACCCTTGTCAGCTTGAACTTTGCCCGACCAGGATCTTACCCGTACGGAAATTGTGAAGATGTTGGCGTGCAATGGGCTGGATCTTTTCAGCCAGTCGCTCAGTCCAATTTCCGGACCCGCGGGGCAAAAATGTACGACAAAATGGCAATGGTGACAACAATCAGACCGAAACTGCCCAAGGCCCACTGGATGCCGATAACTTCTGTCAACAACCCGGCAGCAAAGGTACCGAAAGCCATCATGCCAAACTGCATCTGCAGAAGGCTCATAACCCGGCCCCGATAGCGGTCGTCCACATAATACTGGATGAGAGCGTTGTTTAAAGATGTTCCCACAGCCTGCCCGAAACCGATCAATGCTACCACGGCGATGGCCAGATACCAAATTGTATTGAATGAAAATACCATGAGGAGAGCTCCTAAGATGACGGCACTGCCGATTAAAATGAAACCCCTCCCCCGGTTGGGCAAAGATGCCACCAGCAGAGATCCGAAAATGGCACCGAAACCGGTAATGCTCATTAATATCCCCAAACCCGTGGCTCCCACCTGCAGGATATCATCGGTGAAAATCGGCAACAGGTTCTGGTAAGGCAAAACGAACACCATTCGCAGCATGGCAAAAATAACAATGAAAAGCAAAACGGGCTCTGTTTTCAGATAGCCCAGTCCTTCCTTGATTTCAGACAATGGCTTGCCAATGGCGGTGGTTCCTGTCAAACTCTTTGGTGCAGGAACAAGCCACATGAAAATCGCTGCCCAAAAATAAAGCCCTGCCATAAGATAATAAATAGCTTCGAAACCGACTCGGTCCACCAGAAAACCAGCCAGGGCCGGACCGAAAAGGCGCATAATATTCATACCCATCGTATTCAGGGCAGTTGCATTCATCAATTTCTCCGTGCCTACAATCTCCGGAAGAATAGACTGGCGGGCCGGCTGGGCCAGAGCCAGAATCGTTCCCTGCACCACGGATGCCACCACCAGAATCCACCAGGAACCGGGGCGTTCTGCGCTAAGATAACCAAGACTCAGTGTCATGCCAATAATTATGGACACCACCACCGACACCGCATTGCCGATGATAATGATCTTCTTCTTCTCAAACCGGTCTGCAATGACTCCCCCGTAGAGTGAAAAAAGCAGCATAGGGGCGGCCAGGGCAAATGAAATGGCTCCGAGTATCGCCGCCGACCCGGTCAAACGATAGATCAGAAGATAGCGGGCCATGGACTGCATGTTCAGTGCAGTCATTTGACCCAGAAGTGACACATAAAATTTTCTGTACACAGGAAGTTTGAACGACTCAAAAGGGTAGGTTGCAGTAGTTTTTTTTTGCTGATTTTTCTCGTCTTCTTTTTTTGTGTTCATGGATGTCATCACCAGTGCTTACACCAACATTTCCGGAATATTTTTTGATCCTTTTTATGCTGCTTTGATCACAACCGGAACATCCCCTCTACCGATAAAACGAGCCGGTCTTGTTTTTGCAATTCTTTGAGGGCCAATCAAAATTTTTTATGAGAAACCATCTCCGCCTTCAAAATAAGCTCAAGTGTGGATTTTTTTATTCGTAGAATGCAATTTTATGAAACATATTGATTATAGTTATGCGCAAATCTTCTATCCCCTGCTTCATAAAGTCTACTCTAACCAGATTTCTATAAAATATACTCAATATATCCATGAAGAGAATCATGTAACCTCTAAATTCCACTTGTAATTTAAATTAGCTTTGGACAACGTTATCTTACGAAGAATTTAAATTGCTACTCAAATGTTTGGACATGCATATCGCCATCTAGTTCTTTGTCAAGAAAACGACTAGGAACTTAATAAATTCCTCGTTCGATTTTCCAATTTCTTTTTCTATTCATAATCATAGGTCAACTTTATTTGGAGATGATTATGAATTCTTTTGTATTATAGAGAGCTTCAAAATATTTAGACATTAAATCACAAGCGTGTTTAAAATGCTTAATGACCTATCGACATGAGTTTACTGTATCAATATTTTCTAACTTAGCAAAAGCACGAGAATGGGCCCTGTAGTTGGTAAGGCGGTATAATGAAGAGCATCGGCACAGCGGATCAAAACATTTAAAACTTCATCAAAGAAATACCGGATTCGGATCCAAAACAGATAAACCCAGTAAAAAAAAGAATCGGGTTTTAGAGATTTGAAGCATCACATACCCTTTAAAAGTAAAAATGGTAGTTGTATTTGTGCGTATGCGAATAAAGCAAGGCTTTGTCCAGGGGAGGGGTTTTGAGGGTACCTCAGAGTTATCCAGCAAAATCTGTACCCCGGCAAATCCATAACCTAATAAAAAGAGTAAAGGCGCCCACTGGCTTAGCAAGCTTTGAAAACTCCCCAAAATAGGTGTTATTTAATCAGTTAACTCCACTCTATCCCCTTCAAATCAGTTGCTATGTTATCGCAAAGAAAAAAGGGTCTCTATGCATTTGCACCTCCGGCAAAACAGCCGGGAGTAAAGCACAATGTCTAGAAACCCTCTATTTGGGGACCTTTAAAACCCTGCGGTTGTTTACCCTTGACAACAACCCTATCTTCTCAACATGGCACGAGTTGACGGCATTGATGTCATAGGGCGATTTTCCCTTCAAAGGATATGGGAACGGATGAATCGGTTTATGACTTTTTTTGAGAAACCGAGGCAGGGGGCGACATGTTAATCGATCTAACCGTAATCCATTCAACACTCAGCTCTCCTTTTTATGACGAATAGGTTTTAGGTCACAAATCCTTAACTACAAAATATCAATATGCTCTCCTGCAAGTGCTTTATTCATACTTCTTATCGCACAAAACTTTCCGCACATGGAACAGGAATCTTCATTCTCGGGCTTCCTGTCAGCGCGAAATGCTTTCGCCGTTTCCGGGTCTACTGCACACTCCCACTGGCCTTCCCAGTCAAGCTCTCTTCTGGCATCAGCCATCCTGTCATCAATCTCCCTTGCTCCCTTTACACCCTTGGCAATGTCGGCTGCATGAGCGGCAATCTTCGAGGCAATGATGCCCTGTTTCACATCATCTATATTCGGAAGTGCCAGGTGTTCTGCAGGCGTCACATAGCATAAAAAAGCTGCTCCGGCCGAAGCGGCAATGGCGCCTCCGATTGCCGATGTTATGTGGTCATAGCCGGGCGCTATATCGGTTACCAATGGTCCCAACACATAAAATGGGGCTCCATTACAAATAGTCTGCTGGATTTTCATATTGGCCTCAATCTGGTCAATCGGCATATGCCCGGGTCCCTCTACCATTACCTGTACATCCTTTTCCCAGGCTCTTTTGGTAAGTTCACCGAGCCTTACAAGTTCCTCAATCTGACACACATCCGAAGCATCTGCAAGGCACCCCGGTCTGCATGCATCTCCTAATGATATTGTCACATCATGCTCACGGCAAATATTAAGAATTTCGTCATAATACTCATAAAAAGGGTTCTCTTCACCTGTCATGGACATCCACGCAAATACTAAAGAACCACCCCTTGACACAATGTTCGTTTTCCTTTCGTGCTTTTTAATCTGTTCTATGGTTTTTCTTGTTATACCACAGTGCAGGGTAACAAAATCAACTCCATCCTCGGCGTGAAGTCTTACCACATCAATGAAATCCTTGGCTGTAAGAGCGTCTAAGTCTTTCTGATAATGAATAACTGAATCATATACCGGCACGGTCCCTATCATGGCAGCACATTCGGAGGTAAGCCGTCTTCGGAAAGGAATCGTATTTCCGTGAGAAGATAAATCCATGATTGCATGCGCTCCCATTTTGACGGCTTCCATGACTTTTTCCATTTCGATATCATAATCCTTGCAATCTTTTGATACTCCCAGATTTACATTTATCTTAGTCTTCAGCATCGAGCCAATTCCCTGCGGGTCGATGCATTTATGTTTTTTATTAGCACATATTATTACTTTCCCGGTCGCAACCAACGGCATCAGTTCTTCAACCGTCATTAGCTCTTTTTGGGCTATTTTTTTTAGTTCTTCGGTAATAATTCCTTTCCTTGCAGCTTCCATCTGCGTTGTATATTCTCTCAATTGTTATTTCTCCTTTTTATAGATATTTCAGGCGAGGCTAGGCAGCCGCTTTTACGGATCGAAATTGCCCTTCATTCGCCTGATCCATATCCCTTCGCTAATTGTATTGATGCTTTAAACCATGCTCTTGGCAGAATCTGAAGGGACGGCACCGGGTAAAGCGCCCCCGGTTCCATGGGTATTTCCATTGTCTATTCTCTCCTCTGTGAACAAGCGGCCATATTCAGTTCCCTTTGTCCTAGGCATGAAGAACTTGGTTTTACCAAGACTACTTTCTGCCTCTATGTTCCTATTTTTAAAAGTATTGCAGCTGTTCTATCCCGAATTGACATGGAATCCAGCACAGCCCCATCCAAGGCAAAGATTACTCCGGCAATCCCCCTAGTGTCCTGCTCTTTTCGTGTGAACATAATAATTTTCCAGCTTACTTGATGTTTCTTTTGGACTTATAGCGCTTCCAAGTATCGACAAGCTCAGAAGCTGCCGACTTTGGATCACATGCACCCGCAACGGCGGACACGACGAAGAAGCCATCGACTCCGGTTTGTGCCAGCTTCGGGATATCGTCGAGCTTAACACCGCCGCCGACAACGATCGGAAGCGGACTTATTCGGGAAAGTTTGGAAATATCGTCAAAACTTCTGGTGAGCACTTTTCCATCCACATCGAGTCCGCAATCAGGTTTTGTCTGTGTTTCGTGCAGCGGCCCGGCCCCAAAATAGTCAATTTGAGAAACATCCACTGTTTTGATATACTCGAATAATTTATGGGTTCTGGCCGATAAGCCTACGATTGAATCTTCACCCAAGTATTCCCGACATACTTTCACCGGAATATCCGATTGTCCGACGTGGATTCCATCTACTTTTATGCCTTCTTTTCTTGCCGCCAATATAACATCAAGTCGGTCGTCCACAAGCAGCGTAACTTCATCCGTCCTGCCAGCTTGCGCGATTACATCGGATGCTTGAGCAGTCAACTGAATCAATTCGCGGGCCGAGGCTATTTTCGAACGAATTTGCACACATGTAAACCCTGCTTCAACCGCATCTTTAATGATTGTCGCAACAGGCCGACCTTCCGTATTCTCCGGGCCTGCCACCAAGTAGGCTGAAATATCAAAGTTTTTTCTGATGCTCATTTTTTCCCTCCCAAAATATCGTTGACTTTATCGGCTTTTGTTTCCATCATTTTTGTATGCCCGGGGCGTACATCGGCTTTAAGTACAACTTCCGTGCGGATATTTTTTTCGGCAAGTACAAAGGTTGCGTCTTTTACAACTTTCATCACTTCATCCCACTCGCCCTCAATCTCTGTAAACATGGAAGTCGTGTGATTCGGTAAGCCTGACTCGCGAATGACTTTTACGACTTCGGCCACTTCAGGGGCAAGTTCATCGCCTATACCACAAGGGGCGATTGCAACTGCAATTAGTGTATTCATAGCTTAAACCTCCTCCATTTCAAATGGATTATTAGCAATATCTTCTGCGGTTGCTTTATGCAGTTCATCGAGGAACTGAATCTGAAAACTTCCGGGGCCGTCCACCATTTTTTCAGCACGGTTTCCCGCTAAATTGTACACCGCAGCCGCAGTAAGTGCCGCAATAAGCGGCGAGGCGGCCGTTGCATAGACCGTGACGACTCCACTCAATGAACAGCCTGCTCCAGTAATTTTCTCCATAAAGTGCGACCCTCCGCGAGAAAAGATCATAACGGAGCCGTCGGTTATTAGATCCGTTTTGCCCGATACAGCAACGGCCCCGCCTGTCCACTTGGTCAGTTCTACAGCCGCAGCCTTGGCAGCATTCACTTCATCCGTAGAATCAACGCCCCGTACATTGGATAGATCCGTACCACCTTCCAGTTCCCACAAACCGGCCAATGCGATAATTTCCGAAGCATTCCCTCTGATAACATCGGGTTTATACTCTTTAAACTGTAATAACAGCTGAGTTCTGAGCGAGCCAATTCCGATTGCAACAGGATCTAGGACCCATGGCTTCCCCGTATCGTGTAGAACCTTTGCTACATGAGGTAAAGTCTGTTCATAAATCGGCAGAAGCGTACCAACGTTTATGTAGGTGGCTCCGCCGGCTTTTGCCAAAAATTCACCCTCATCCGGCAGGTAAACCATAGCAGCGGATCCCCCGACGGCAAGTTGTGCATTGGCCACAAGATTGATCGTTACCGTGTTGGTGATCGACCCTGCCATAGGATTCGTCTTCCTTACCGTTTCGACTGTCTGAATCATTCGGTTTTGAATGTCCTCTTTACTGATCATTGTAAACCCTTCCTTTCGTTAATATTACTCACCTATTGCCTGGTGGACAATTTCCAATGGCACAATTCGTCTCATGGTGCGTTCCGCACCTATTTTTTTGAACAGGGGACAAGTGTTTTTTCTTCTAAAAGACAGACTTGCCATTTAAAAAATCCCTGCACTTATGTTTTCGTGACACGCCGTTACGAGTAACTTTTATCTGTTTTGCAACTGATTTGAATAAACCCCCTTCATTCATCCGGCTTGGAAGAGATCTTAAAGGTAACGGATGGGCCTGCAGCTTTTAACAAAGGAAATAATTCCTCAATGTCGCACCTCCGCCAAAATCATCATCTGCATCATCAAAACAAGAAACTTCTGGATCAAGGTTTGAATAAAAAAGAAGCACTAGGAGCAAACAGGCCAAAGAAGAAAACAACATGACCAACACTTACACAAGAATAACCAAAGAATAAATGCAGCGGCTCTGTCCTCTTAACGGCATACCCCTCCTTCCCGTTCATGCTTTCTTTTTTGGCGGTAAAAATGATCTTCACAAAAACACCATCCGCTCCTCGCCTGCCTCTAGGCAAGTTTTTTAAACTTTCTTGACAATGTCCAAAAAATCAACCGATTCTTCTTCCCTCGTTTTTCCAGGAGATCCGTCATATAATCGGAGCCGAAGTATCTGATCACTTCAATGGCCCTGTCTACCTAAGGATATAGTTCTTCTTCAACAAAATGCGGCACCTAAAAAATTACATTGCCTGTCGGCATATTATCCCTTCTGAAAATAAAATAAGACCGCTTTCCAGGTAGGGAAAGCAGTCTTAGACTGTCTTCAATGTGTCTCCCTACGCTGGCATTACCCAAACAGGTTCGAAGGGTCAGGACGATCTTTTCATCCTCTCTCAGCCGGTTTTCCCAGCTCCCCTTTACATAGGATATTTGGTTGTGAACATTCCGAGGTTATGTTAGCATACCCGATGACATTAGTCAAATCATTTTTCTCAAGTGTGTAGTTATTCTGTGATAATGTCATGTTGAATTTATTCTGATAAAATGTCACCTATGAGAGAGGAGATATTCAGCATGACTCAACAAGAAGTTGAAAAGCTTCGGGTCATCCACCAAACCATCAGCAAGACGATCACCATCAAGATAGCAGCGCAGATGTTACAACTCAGCGAACGCCAAGTGATCCGATTAAAAGGAGGCGTAATGAACCACGGACCGGCGTTTTTAATGCACAAAAATCGCGGACGTACACCTGCCCATGCTGTCTGTGAGACATGTTCCCAACAGATTGTTCGATTGAAGAGAAACAAATATCCCAGGGCAAATTTTGCTCATTTCCAGGAGCTGCTGGAAGAACAAGAAGATATTCACGTCAGTTATCCTACGATATATCGAATCCTGGCACAAGCCGGAATCCAAAGCCCCAAAACGCACCGTAAAAAGAAAGCGCATCACCGTCGGAAACGACAAAGCCAGGCGGGAATGCTGGTGCAGATTGATGCTTCCCCTTACGAGTGGCTTCCCGGGCAAGAGGACCTGGCTTTGCATGGTGCCATCGATGACGCCACCGGAGCCATCCTCGGATTGCATTTGACAAAGAACGAATGTTTAGAAGGGTATTTTCAAGTCATGGAACAATGTTTGGCGGCCCAGGGCCGGCCTGTCAAGCTGTATTGCGATCGGCATACGATCTTTTTCTCCCCTAAGGAGGAAAAACTCACCGTGCAGGATCAGCTCCACGGCCGCCCAACGCCGGTGACTCAATTTGGCCGCGCCATGCAGGAGCTGGGGATTCAAATGATCAAGGCTCGTTCGCCCCAGGCCAAGGGACGCATTGAACGCCTTTGGAACACGCTGCAAAGCCG
>SLNR01000027.1 GCA_007132905.1 Candidatus Sumerlaeota bacterium
AAAAGGGGGCGTTGAGCTTACAGGACAGATAAAAGGCCTGGGCAAGGTTTCGTATGCGGGAGACGATATGGGTCGGGTGATGAAAGGAGCCGATCTTATTATGCTGGTAGGTCCCGCCTACAGTACAGAAGCGTTTGCGAAAGCCTGTCGTGATTATCTAAGACCCGGGCAGACGGTGGTGGTATGTCCAAGTTCCTGCGGCGGCGGGCTCCTGTTTAAAAAGACGGCCGGCCTTCCTGTGGAGGATGATGAAGTGGTGGTGGCCGAAACTTCGACCCTGCCTTATGCCGCCCGCCTGGAAGAACCGGGCCTGGTGCATGTCTTTCTCAAACTCAAAGGAGGCCTTTTTGTAGCGGCTATTCCCAAAGAGAAGACAGAGCAGGTTTACTCGCTTTTAAAAGATGTTTATCCCGGGATCGAAACGGCGGACAGTCTTTGGCTGACCATGATGCAAAACAACAACCCCGTTATCCATCCCGCCGTGACCCTTTTAAATGCGGCTTTGATCGAAAGGACGGGAGGCGATTTTTACTTTTATGAGGACGGGGTGACTCCGGTGGTGGGCCGCTTAATTGAGGCAGTGGACGAAGAGAAGATTCAAGTAGGAGAAAAACTGGGCATCACCATTTTGCCCGACACGGAAATTGGGGTAAAACAGGGATACATGGATTTGGCTTCTTATGAACAGGGGTATCAAAAAGCGCCGGGTTTTATGGGCATTAAAGCGCAGAGTTCTTTGGATCACCGCTATTTAAACGAAGATGTGGGTTATGGCCTGGTGTTTTACCGGGATATTGCCGAAAAAGCCGGTGTCAAAACACCGGCCATTGATGCGGTGATCACCATTGCCAGTCTGATCATGAAAAAAGATTACCGTGGGGAAAAAGCTCGAACCCTTGAAACTTTGGGCCTCGGTGACAAAACCATAGAAGAATTAAAAACTCTTTTCTAGCCTGGGGGGCTGCTTTGCAAAAAAAAGCGGCCCTTTTTCCTTTTATGTGGGGGCAGGATTTAGTAAGGTTTTATGGAACTATACGAGAATACTTAAAAGGTGGAGGAGGACATGAACATCACTCGAGAAAATTCCAACGAGAGACGAGTGTATGAAAAAATAAAAGGGGCCATCATTCACCGCAAAATTGCCCCGGGCCATCAGCTGGTGGAAAGCGTGATCGCCAAAAACATGGGCATCAGCCGCACCCCTGTGCGGGGAGCTTTAAAGAAACTGGCTGCCGAAGGCTTGGTGGAGATGTTTTTCAATCGGGGGGCGTATGTCGCCCAGCCGGACCAAAAGGAGATCAAAGAAGCCTATTTTATGCGGGAGAAACTGGAAACCATCGCTTTAAAAGGGGCCGTCGACAGGTTTGGTGAAGATGACCTTGCTTATCTAAGCGATCTTATCCGTCAGGAAAAAAAGGCGGTAAAGGACCGGGATTTTGAGACCTATCTTGAAATAAACGAACGTTTTCACTTGTATCCGGCCCAAAAACAAGGCAATGCTTTTTTGGTGGATTTTCTCAAGACCTTAATGAGCCGGATCAGTTTATACTTAGTCCTGTACGATGTTTTTTTTGCCCGCCCGCCCACTGAAGTCCGTTCCGTGGGCGACCATGAAAACATGGTCAAGCTCTATAAGAAAAAGGATTTAGCGGGACTGAAAGAACAGGCGGCCGAGCACAACCGGACAAGTCTTCAGGATCTTGCTATGATGGCCAAAGAATATCGATCTCTGTCTGATTTATTGGCGGAGGAAAAAGACAGAACAAAGGAGCAAAGCACATGAGCATAAGCATTCGGCCCGCCAAAGCAGAGGACCGGGCCGCCGCTTTAGAGGCAGAAAAGAAAGCTACCCCCCGTTTGTCTTATCTGGGGGCCGTGTACGATGATTGGCGAGAAGAGCCCGAGGGGGCGCTGCTGGTCGCAGAACACGACAAGGAAGTTGTCGCGGTGGGCAAGTTTACCGTGGTGCCGGACGGATCGGCCTGGCTGGAGGCGCTTCGGGTTAGACCAGACCGCCAGGGCCTGGGCATCGGCAAAGCTTTTTACGAGCGTTTTTTGGCGTTGGCGGAGGAAAAGAAAATTCACACCTTGCGCATGTACACAGGGGTTAAGAACGAAACCAGCCGCGGCCTGGCCGAGCGGTTTGGTTTTTCCTTAGCCGCACAATTCAGCGGTTTTACTTTTCCCCTTGATAAAAAACCTGTAGAAGAGGCAGAAGGGAATTTTGTTTTTTTAACACCAAAAGAAGCGGCTAAAAAAGCCCCGAAAATGCAGAAGAACTGGGGCCCTTACGCGGTAATGAACCGCACTTTTTATAAAACAAGTGTTGAGCTGATGAGTGATTGGGCAGGGCGGGGTTTTGTGTATGCAGATGAGAAGACAGGGGCTCTGGCGGTGTTGGGGGCCCGGTTTTTACCGGCAGCGGGGCTTCATTTGGCCATGTTTAGCCCGGAAAACGAAAAAGCCCTGGCCTTTGCCAGACAAACGACGTATCAAAGAGGCCTTCCTTCGCTTTACTGCATGGTTTTGACCTGCCGTCAAGATGTAAAAGACTTTCTGCAGGAGGCAGGCGGCCTGCAGGACTTTGCCGACTGCCTGGTAATGGAAAAAAACACCTAAAAGAGCAAAAAAAAGGAGAAAAGAAAAGAGAACCGACAGGAGTGTTGTGGTTGGGCAAGACGAAAGAATCCATTAAAAAAGGGAATCGAAAAAAATGGTGGCTTTATAGCATCGTCACCCTGCTGGTAGTCTGTTTGGCAGGGGGTTTTTCCCTGTGGTCTAAAGTGTATGAGACTTATCCTTATCCTGCGCCCCGGCCTGAGGCAACAGCCGGTATAACCAACTGGCTTATTCTGGGGACGGATGATTATGATTACCATAAACAGACCGGCCGGGCCGATTCCATCATGGTCATGAGCATCGCTGAAGAGACAGGCGATATCGTCATGCTGTCGCTGCCCCGGGACAGCCGGCTTGAAAAAAAGGCCGCCGAAACAAGAAAACTGGGGGAAGTGATGTATTACGGCGGGACGGAGCAGATGATCGCGGTGGTGGAAAGACTTTTGGATATCCCCCTTGACGGTTATGTCCACACCAATTTAATCGGCCTTGAGCAGATCGTGGACGGTCTGGGTGGCGTGGATATCCGGGTGCCTTTTGCCATGGAAGTGAGGACTTCAGAACCCCGCTGGGTCGATCTTGAGCCGGGCATCAATCGCCTGGACGGGCGGCTGGCTTTAGCTTATCTTAGGTTTCGTTCCGACCGGGAGGCGGATTTTGGCCGGATGCGCCGGCACCGGGAGTTTTTGACGGCTCTTTTTCAACAGGCGCTCAGGATCAGAAATACCCTGCGGCTGCCGATGATAGCCCGGCGGGCATCAGAGCATATCAAAACGGATATAACGATTACGGAAGGTCTTTGGTTTGCCCGTCTGTTCAGGCGAATCGATTTTTCCGATATCGCGATGGTGCAGGCGAAAGGGCGGCCCAAAAATTTAGGCGGCACCCCTTATGTTCTTTTGGACGGGGATTTTCTGAAACGGATGGTGGATGTGTACATAAGGCGGACAGAAGATAAGTCTATCCTGGAGGATGCGGGATAGGGTTACCAAAGGAGGGAGATTGTTGACGGCGCTTTTAACGGTGGACAAACTAATGAAAAAAGATACCTCTTTGTCGGTGGTGGGCCTAGGTTATGTGGGGCTGCCTTTGGCGGTTGCGTTTGCCCGTACTTTGGATGTGATCGGCTACGACATCGACGAAGAAAAGATCAAGCGGTATCAAAACGGAGAAGACGAGACCGGTGAAGTGGGTAATGAGGCTTTGTTTCACTGTCAAGCCAGATTTACCCACCAGGCAGGTGATCTTAAAAAAGCCCTGTTTCATGTGGTGGCGGTGCCAACACCCATCAACTCCGATAAAACGCCGGACCTGGCGCCGGTGGAAAAAGCGGCCCGGCTGGTGGGCAGCCAGCTTAAGCCGGGGGCGGTGGTGGTGTTTGAATCGACCGTCTATCCCGGGGTCACAGAAGATATCTGCGTGCCTCTTTTGGAGGAGGCTTCGGGGCTTGTCTGCGGACAAGATTTTTGGGTAGGCTATTCCCCCGAGCGGATTAATCCCGGAGACAGGGTCCATCGTTTAGAAACCATTGTCAAGATCGTATCCGGACAGGACGAAACCACCCGGGAGGCGGTGGCCGGGGTCTATGAGCTGATCATTGACGCCGGCGTGCACCGGGTAAACTCCATCAAAGCCGCCGAAGCCGCCAAGGTGGTGGAAAACAGCCAGAGAGACATCAATATTGCCTTCATGAACGAACTGGCCATGGTGTTTGACCGCATGGACATCGATACCAAAGAAGTCATCGAGGCCATGAACACCAAATGGAACGCGCTGAAATTTACCCCGGGGCTGGTGGGAGGACACTGCATCGGCGTCGACCCCTATTATTTTATCTATGAAGCCGCCAAACTTGGTTATCACAGCCAGATTATTCTATCCGGCCGGAAAATCAACGACGGCATGGGCGATTATGTGGCGGATGTGGTAATCAGGGAATTGATCCGGGCGGACAAAACCGTCCGCCGGGCCAAAGTGGCCGTGTTGGGAGCTGCTTTTAAAGAAAACTGCGCCGACATGCGAAATTCCAAAGTCATCGATGTAATCCGCCGCCTTGAGTCTTTTGGGCTAGAGCCCCTTTTGTGCGACCCCTGGGTCAAGAGCGAAGATATAAAAACGCGGTGGGGTATTAAGCCGGTGGAGCTTAAAGACATCTGTGGTATGGACTGTGTTGTGCTGGCGGTGGCCCATAAAGAGTTTTGCGATATGAGTCTGGAACAATTGGAGACGATGATGATTCCTCAAAAAGAAGGAGAACGCATTTTAATTGATGTCAAAAGCGTAATGGATCCTAAAGAACTGGAAAGAAACGGCATTCGTTCGTGGAGGCTGTAAAAAAAATGAAAGAAAAACAGCCAAAAGCCACTCTTTTTCATATCAACTCTTATTTTGCCGGGCGGTTTTTTTACCGGCACATGTACCGGGCCCTGGAAAATCAGGGGATAAAGCAATCGGTCTATGTGCCCGTGCCCCAAGGGAGCGGGCTTCAAAAGAGCGATTTTGGTTATGAAGTGATCCTTTCAGAAAACCACAAAGCCTATGACCGGTGGTGGTTTTACCGAAAACACCGCAAAATCTATCAAGATCTTATCTCTTCTGTTGATATTCGGAATGTTTTTCTTATCCATGCCCACTCTTTGTTTTCCAATGGCTATATAGCCCTGCGGCTTAAAGAAGATTACAACCTGCCCTATATGGTAACAGTCAGAAGCGCCGATGCGGAAGTGTTTTTCAAGCGCCTTTTTTATTTGCGCTCTCTCGGGGTGCGGATCTTAGCTGAGGCGGCCCGGGTGGTGTTTTTATCTCCCGCCTACCGGGAAAAAGTGATCAACACCTATGTGCCTCAGGCTTTGCAAAAAAAGATCAGGGAGAAATCTCTTTGCCTCCCCAACGGGGTGGATCCTTTTTGGCACGCCCGGGGTGGAAAACCCAAACAATTCAAAAAAGACGAGGTACTGAAAGTGCTTTACGCTGGTGAGATCAACCGAAACAAAAATCCGCTGGCCACCGCCAAAGCGCTCAGGAAAGTCAAAGATGCGGGCCGGGAGGTTCTCTTTACAGTGGTGGGGCCGGTTACAAGACCCGACCTGGCCAAAAAACTGTCTTCCTATCCGTTTGTCAAGGTCAAAGAGCCGGTGCCGAAGGAGGAACTTCTTACTCTTTACCGAAACCATCATTTGTATGTCATGCCCTCTTTCAGAGAAGCCTTCGGGCTAAGTTATGCAGAAGCTCTAAGCCAGGGACTGCCGGTTATATATTCAAAAGGACAGGGCTTTGACGGACAGTTCCGTGAAGGCGAGGTGGGGTTTTCGGTGGACCCTCGCCGTGAGACAACCATCCAAACGGCGATAGTAAAAGCGGTGGCGGATTATGAAGGACTATCTTCCCGCAGCCTTAAAAAAGCCCGTTGTTTCGATTGGGACCGCCTAGCCCGTGATTATGCCGACCTTTATCGCCGGATAGACGAAGAAAGGCAGGGGATCTCTTGTACATATTGATTGTCGCTCGCGGATATCCATCCTTTCGATATAAACTGAACGGCCTCTTTGAATACGACCAGGCCCGGGCGCTGGCTCGCGCGGGGCATAAAGTAGTGTATGCCGCGGTGGATCTGCGCTCAATTCGCCATCCCAGAAAATGGGGACGGGAAAGCTTTAGCAAAGACGGGGTTTGCGTGGAGGCTATGAATCTCCCGGCCGGGCGTATTGCCCCGCATTTTCTGCACGAAATCAACAAGAAAGCGCTTTTGCGTTTGTACCGGGGGATCGAAAAAAAATTCGGCCGCCCGGATGTGGTCCATGCGCATTTTATCCGCATGTCCTATGCGGCTTTAGAGCTTTGCGAAAAAGAAAACCTACCTTTGGTGGGTACGGAGCATTTCTCGGCCTTTAACCAGGAAGATATTTCGGCCCGTATTCGAAATTGGGGACGTTACACCTATCCCCGGCTTGATCGGGTGATTGCCGTCAGCTCCCATTTAGCCACGAGTCTGCAGGAAAAATTTCTGATTGATCCTTTGGTGATTCCCAATGTAGTGGATACCGAGGTATTCTCTTTGGATAAAGAAGGGGATCGCAATGAAGAAGAGGGTACTTTCACTTTTATCTCCACCGGTAGATTAAGCGAAGAAAAGAGAATGGACTGGCTTATTCTCGCCTTTCACGAGGCCTTCGATGAAAAAGAACAGATGCGGCTGGTGATCTTCGGCGACGGGCCGCAAAAAGAGCGCTTGAAAAAGAAAATCGTTGATCTAGGCGAAAAAGACCGGATTTTCCTGCGAGGAGTGGCGGAGCGACAAGAAATTGCCGAAAAAATGAAAAAAAGCCAGGCCTTTGTGCTCGCTTCCAGAGGCGAGACCTTTGGACTGGCCTATATTGAGGCCCTCGCGGCGGGACTGCCGGTGATTGCCTCCCGATGCGGCGGCCCGGAGGATTTCATTCATGAACAAAACGGGATTATTTTAAAGGAAGATACGCCCCGGGCTTTAAAAGAGGCCCTGTTTGACATGGCCAACAACATAGGACGCTATGACCGGGAGGCGATCTCCAGGGAGGTAAGCGGCAAGTTCTCGTCCGGTGCGATTGCCGCTCAATTGGGCGAAGTCTACGCTCAAGTGGTTGCCGAGCACAAAGTTCAAAAAGCTTCTTATTAAAGGCGGGGATCGCAGTTGCAAAGCCGAACATACCAAGAAGAAACCAAATCAACACAAAAAGACAACCGGCGCCGCCTGTGGCTGGTATTTTTTTTCGCCGGGGCGGTTTTGACCCCGGCCCTGCGCTTTGGCTCCCTGCCCGGCCTGCGAGTGGAGCAGGGAGTCCTTTTGGTTTGGTGGGCGGCTGCGGGGATCGGCTGGCTCTTGCAACAAAAGCCGAAAGTACGCATCCCTTTCCAGGCGGTCATGTTGGCGGGGTTTGGTTTGATCGTCCTTTTGTCGATGTTTTTTGGGTACCGGGCAGGAGTGCCGCTGGTTTTAGCGGATGTCTATGAGATGGGGCGAATGGGAATCTACGCTCTTGTGTTGGTGATGGGCAGCACGCTTATGTCTACTCAACAAGATAAGGACGCCGCGCTTTCGGTTCTTTCGTTTTGTTTGATGATCGGGGCGTTTATCGCGCTCAGCCAGCATGGCGACCCACTGGGGATCAATGCCGCGTATCTTCCCTATACGGCCCCGACCCAATACGAAGCGCTTATGCCGGGGTATCCCTGGCCGCGGGTGGTGGGGATGACCACCAACCCCAATCTTTATGCTTACCTGGCCGGGATCGGGGCGGTGCTGGGGGCGATGTTGTTTGTCGAAAAAAAAAGGGGCTGGTATCTTTTATCGGCGGGCCTTTGTTTTGCCACCCTTTGGCTTACCCGTTCCCGGACGGGCTTGATTTTCTGGCTGGTATTGGCTGCTTTGGTATGGGTTTTTTTTCTGTATGCGTATGCGAAAGAAAAGAAAGCTGCGATGATGTACATCGGAGGCGGGGCTCTTTTGGGGGGACTGCTGCTTTTAGGCGGCGTTTTTTTGCTGCTGCGCTGGCTTCCACAGGATATGACCTGGCGCTTTTGGGAGCTGTTTGATTTAGGAGCGAGCCGCTCCTGGCAGCTTCGGCTTACCGCCTGGCGGCAGCTGCTGTCAGGTCTTAAAGATCAGCTTATCTTTGGGATCGGGCCTAGCAAAGGCGTGGAACTTGGTATTTTTGTGGATAATGAATGGCTGCTTTTGATCAAGCGCTATGGCCTGGTGGGTCTTTTTTCGTTTATGGCGGTCTTTTCTCTGCCGGCTCTGCAAATCCGCCCGCGCTATCCCCGAAGTACAGCCGTGCTGCTGTATCGGGCACTTTTGATCGCGACCGGCGTCTTTATGATATCGACGACGCCTTTTCATTCCTATCAAATCATGTCGGTGGTGATGATGCTGATCGCGGCCGGCTTGTCTGATCCTAGATAAAAGCGGGTGAAGCCAGCCGTCAAAGAAGGTTTCGGGATTTGTATGCAGACAGCCTGCAGGCAGAAAGAAGCCGATGATGTCGAAAAAAGTCCAAAGGAAAAACCGCCCTCAACAGGAATCCGGCGGTTTTTCAAGAAGTATTCGAAAATGCAAGCACCACAAGTCAGCCCGGGTGTCAGCGAAGGAGGTTATGAAATGAAAGTGCCCTTTTCCCCGCCGGATGTAGGGGAGGAAGAGATCAAGGCGGTTACAGAAGTTCTTCGCTCCGGCTGGATTACCACCGGAGCAAAAACCAAACAGTTTGAAAAAGAAATCGCCGGTTATTGCGGTACCCACCAAGCGATCGGACTTAGTTCCTCCACCGCCGGCATGGAAATGGTCCTGCGGCTATTGGGCGTGGGGCCCGGGGATGAAGTGATTACCTCGGCTTACACTTA
>SLNR01000002.1 GCA_007132905.1 Candidatus Sumerlaeota bacterium
AAGGAAAGGCCGACTTGACCATCGAGGCGGATGAAAAAATAGTTGCCCCGGGCTTTATTGATATTCACACCCATGCAGACGAGAAAATTAAACAAGTATCTACAGCCGATAATTATCTGCTGCAGGGAGGTACGACCGTCATCGGCGGCAATTGCGGCCGACTAAAGGGCGGTGAAGATATTAGACATCATCTCAATGAGATAGAAAAGACCCGCATATCTCCCAACTACGGAGTTTTGGTGGGTCATGGCGATATTCGAACGCAGGCCATGGAAAATGCTACCCGAGTTGCTCAAGAAAAAGAAAAAAAAGAGATGGTCTCCTTGATAACGAAAGGGTTGCGAGAGGGCGCTTTTGGCGTTTCGCTTGGGCTTGAATACTGGCCCGGCCGATATGCTTCAACTGAAGAATTAGTGGAAGTTGCAAAGGCAGCCAATGAAGAAGGGGGTTTTCTGGCTGGCCACATTAGAGATGAGCAAGCCGGAGTCATTACCTCTGTAGGCGAAGCAATAGAAGTAGCGCGCAAAGCAGAGATTCCTGTGCTGATCTCTCATCTGAAAGCTTGTGGTTCATCTGTATGGGGAAGCGGGAAGACGCTTATTAGCATGCTGACCATGGCGCAGGCATTGGGGATAGAGGTCACAGCCGACCAGTATCCTTACCGTGCCTCGAGCACAGGCTTAAGCCAGTGTTTTCCGGACTGGTCTCTTGAAAACGAGGTAGATGGTCTAGAAGAACTTCTAGAGGAACCTTCTCAGCGGAGAAGAATTCGCTCTTATGCAAAAAGCCAGATTGAATTACGTGTTGGAGATGATCTTTCTTTAGTTCAGATTGCAGCCTACGAAGGGGAGCCTGATTGGTCAGGGAGAACATTCGAAGATGTTTTAAAAATGAGAGGGTTAGAGGCAAATTTAGAAAATGCGGTTGACTTGGTAATCGAGATGTTTCTTTATCAAGACCCCACGATTATCTATCATTATATTCTCGATGAGGATTTGGAAACGATTCTCCGGAGTCCTTTTGCCATGTTGGTATCGGATGGATACATATGTGAATACGAAAAAGACTCTCCACATCCCCGCAGTTACGGTTCTTTTCCTAGGGTATTAGGAAGGTATGTGAGAGAGAAGAGTTTGATTCCAGTGGAAAAGGCAATTCAGAAGATGACTTCCATGCCAGCGGCTCGGCTTGGTCTTCATGATCGGGGAAGGATTGCCGTAGGAGCCTGGGCAGACATAGTTGTTTTTGATATGGACACCATCATGGACAAATCGACTTTTTCAAACCCCCACCAATATCCTAAAGGAGTTCATGCCGTTATGGTGAACGGAGTTTTGACAGCAAAAGACGGCAAACATTTGGGTCAGAAAGCAGGTAAAGTTCTTTACAAAAAAAGATGAGGGAATGGTGAATTAAAAAAAATTTCCAGACAACCTTGCAAAAGAAAGCACCATTTGATATAATGATCGTGGTTAAAGGATTTGAGCGTGAAGACAGGAGCGTGTTTAATTTAAGCAAATGTTTTCGAAGGCCGTCCTTAATCAATATCATTTAGGAGGCTACACAAGTGCTAGGAAAAGTAAAATGGTTTAATGCGGAAAAGGGTTATGGTTTCATTGAAAAGGAAGACGGTGGAGACGTGTTTGTTCATTTTTCTGCTATCGACGGTGAAGGATTTAAGACTCTTGAAGAGGGACAGGACGTAGAGTTTGAGGTCGTAGAAGGAGACCGCGGACCGCAGGCGGCAAATGTTGTTCGACTCTAAAAAGTGCTGAACAGGAAAAGAAAGCACCCCGCAGTGAGATATTGCGGGGTGCACTTTTTTTTTCGCATTTTACATCAGATCAATCAAATGAGGCTTCAGAAAAGTTTTGATGAGTGTAAGAATAATAATTCCCGTTAGGATGATAATGATCGTGAGTCCATTAACCTGGTCACAAACAAGACCTAGGGCAAGGCCCGCGGCGGGTGGGTGCTCTGTGTTGGTAATGGCCATGCCGATCATGGAAAGGCCGACGGCTAATGCGGCCATTAGGATGTATGGGTCTTGCCAAGTTCCTAAATAGGCGGCCACGTGAGCTTGATGGGAAAGCGCATTGAAACCAATGCCTGAAAGCGTTCCCACGGCATATCCTCCAAGAAGAGATCGCGGTCTAGCCGTGATCGAATGAGGCATAAGGAAACAGATAAAACAGCTTGCACCCATGGACGCAATGACCGCAGCGTCGGCTATTTGACTCAGAAAGCCAAGGATTAAAAACATTGAAAGGGTACCTAGGCCGCATTGAATCAAATAACGGGCTTTATTGCGGGAAAATTTGGGGTCAAAAAGCATACTACCATCTCCGTATTCAATTTGCGGTGAAATCAGATCAATTTCCATTTTTGTTATAAGGAGTTAAGAAAAGCGGAAATGTCTTTATTGACGGGTTCGGGCTGCTCCATCATGACATAGTGCCCGGCATCATCAATAAGTGAAAGTTTGGATTCTTCTATGCGGCTTACAATATGCTTGGAATCTTCAGGAGTTGTCCCTTGATCATCTTTACCACATATAACAAGGGTGGGGCATTGAATCTTTTCGATGCCTCTTTCTTTATAGCGGTTACAAGCAACCAGATCAGTATAACGGATCATGGGATCCATTTCGGCACTTTCTTTCATGAACCGCTCCAAAAGATCTAAGTCGACGGAAGGCGAAAAACTAGTCTTTGCGGAAGCGGGGTCGTATTTTCCCTGCTTCATGGCGTCAATTCGTTCTTTGGGAATATGAAATTTGGCTGCCGTGCCGACTAACAGCAAAGCTTTGACTTCATCCGGGTAGACAAGAGCATAATCCATGGCTATTCCGCCGCCCATTGAATGGCCAGCCAATACAAATTCAGTGAGCCCCATGGTTAAAGCAAATTCTTTAACCCATTCTCGATACAGAAAAATTTGATCACACACCTGTCCTTCAGAAGGTGGATGGCCAGGTAAATCAATAGCAATTC
Source organism: Candidatus Sumerlaeota bacterium (assembly GCA_007132905.1). Lineage (GTDB taxonomy): Bacteria > Bacillota > SLNR01 > SLNR01 > SLNR01 > SLNR01. The sequence continues at coordinate 2,994 of SLNR01000002.1, forward strand.
CGTAATGTTCTTTTTTAAATTCTTCTAACTGTTTTTCCCAGCGCGAAGCATTGCCGGCGGCACCGTGGACAAATAAAATCGTCTGGCCTTTGTCTGGGCTTCCGCTTGTTTGATATCCAATGTTGACTCCTTGAATTTCACAATACGGCATAATCGAACCTCCTTTCTTAGCTGTAATGTTTATGTTACATCATATCTTCGGGAAAAATGAAAGTTTTCCTTCTATTTGTCTTGCGGGTAGAAAAGAGAAGGAAAAAAGGCCGGGCTTCCAGAAAAGACACTGTATCCAAATAGGATAGTTTCGATTTTTCTAAGGGGGAGAACCGTCGTGGATCGGATTCTTACAAATGGCAGCATCTATACTATGGATAAAAAGCTTGGCCGGGTGCAGGCACTAGGTATAAAAGACGGGAAAATCATGCTTGTAGGCTCAAATAGGGAGGTTTTAGACCAGAAAACGGAGAATACTGAGGTTATTGATCTGATAGGTAAAACCGTTGTCCCGGGGTTTAATGACAGCCATTTGCATTTGCTGAGTTATGGATTAAGTAAAAGGACAGTTGATTTGAATCAGAGCAAATCGATCAGAGAGGTTATTGGGAAAACCAAGAATTATATTCATGACCATCAGCTCTCTCAAGAAAAGTGGGTAGAAGGAAGAGGCTGGGATCAAAATCTCTTTATTGAAGGACGGATGTTAAATCGGGATGACCTAGACCAAATATCCAAGAAATACCCCATTATGCTGAAAAGAACTTGCGGGCAAGTTACGACCGTCAATTCCATTGCTTTATCAATCATATTCGGAGATAGGGAAAAGCAAGATTTACTTGCATCAAAAGGGATAGAAAAAGAAGAAGACGGTACCTTAACAGGCAACTTCAGAGGTAATGCGCAGGAAATTGTTTATGATGTGATCCCTCAGTTAACAGTGGAAGAGATAAAAGAAGGAATTACAGGTGCACTCAAAGACTATGTAAGTGCTGGCTTAACTTCGGTACAGACGAACGATTTTGAGCTAAAAAAAGCGGACTATCAGGATGTGCTTCAGGCTTATGAAGAATTAGACCAGGCAGGACTTCTCCCGGTAAAGGTTAATCTCATGGTCTGTCTACCCCAAAAGGAAGATCTTAAAAATTTTATTTCAAAGGGTTATCAAACGGGTAAAGGCTCCTCCTTTTTTCGTATTGGCCCTTTTACCCTGCAGACAGACGGTTCCTTGGGAGCAAGGACAGCAGCGTTGAGCGAAGAATATACGGACGAACCAGGTCAATATGGGGTATTGTATTATGAAAAAGGGGATTTTTTAGATATAATGGAGTTTGCATGGAAAAACGGATTGCAGTTAGCAGCCGATGGAATTGGGGACCAAGGCATCGATTTGGCTCTTGAGACTTTTCATCATCTCCAAAAGAATTACCCTAAGGATGATCCGCGAAGTTGCGTTGATCACTGTCAGATCACTACCGAAGAACTCATACGAAAATTTGCTGAATACAAAGTCATGGGCGGGTTAGAAGTTGTATTTGTTTCATCGGATCTCCATATGGTAGAAGAAAGAATAGGAACCCGACGGGCCAAAAGCACCTACAATTGGAAAGAATTTTTCAATAAGAAGATTCCGGTCGCTTTTGGGTCGGATAGTCCAGTAGAGAGTTTCAATCCACTATTGGGAATTTATGCGGCAGTAACAAGAAAGGATTACAACGGATATCCAGAAAAAGGCTGGCTTTCTGAACAAAAACTATCGGTCGAAGAAGCGCTTTATGGATATACTGTGGGTCCTTCCTACGCCACTTTTGAAGAGGACGAAAAAGGAAGGTTGATCCAAGGCCAATCCGCTGATTTGACGGTTTTATCAGAAGATATCTTTACTGTTGTTTCGAAAAAAATAAAGGATATCTCTGTAGAATGGACGATGGTAGATGGTGTCGTACGTTTTGAAAAGGAAGAAGAATAAACAAGCATAATTAGATTTTTCGATATAGGGAATGGAAATTGTGTTACATAATGTAAAAAGCACCGACATCTACAGATGTCGGTGCTTTAAAAATGTGATTTAGTCGTCAATAAAAATAGCTTTTCGAGGACATTTGTCAATCGCTTCCTGCACTTTTGGTTCTAAATCGGCCGGAATGTCCTCGGTATAAACCTCACCGACTCCTTCTCGATTAATCTTAAATACCTCCGGAGCTACTTCGACACAAATAATATTGCCTTGGCAAAGCCTGGTGTCAATGTGTACCTTCATGATTTGACCCCCTTCTGTTTGATTGAATCTCTTAATATAAAAAACATTCAACAAAACTCCCAAAATTCCTCTAATCATATCAAAATTGTTAAGCTAATAGAGCAGGAAGCAGTGCAAAAAGAAGTTTGTTAAAAATAATCATACCCAAAAGTGCGGTCGGGTATGCTGCGCCGTATCCGGCAGCAATTTCGTTGCTTTTGAATGTGTCAATGGCTGCGCTAAGTCCCGGAGTACTCGTCATGCCGCCGCACAGCGCTCCGGCTAGCATAAACCAGTTTATGCCGAACAAATGTCGACCGAGAAGGTATCCGACAAGGATGGTAAGTAGAGTGATTACCGAAGTAATAAGGACAAGAGCCGCTCCGGCTCCGGACAAAGAGTTGATGGTGTCAAAACCACTTCGCAATCCTACTACGGCCAGAAAGAACATCATGGCAATCTCTTGAATAACTCTAAGGAGGTTTTCACTAAATTTAAAAGTCAGGCTGCCGAGCCTGCCGATATATCCCAATACCAAGGCGGTGATGACAATTCCGCCGGTCATACCCAGGTTAATAAAACCTATGGTGGGACCAAGGTAGATTTGAACAAAACCAAGCAAAAAACCGCAAAGACAAACAATAGCAAACGACATCATATCAAGAGTGGTGCCGCAGGTTTCTCCTTCTGATTCGATGCCGGCTTCGCGCATATCGTCCTTGAAAGCCTTTTTTTCAGACTGTACATTGATTCTAAAAAAAGCAGGAATGAGTTGTATGGCAAGGATTGTCATGATCACGCCCGGCGCATAGCCGACAGCGTAGCCAAAGCTAATCATAGGGGCTTGTGGGGAATCGGGAGAGAGCACCTCGAGTGCTGAAGCAAGACCGGGAGAACTGGTCAAAGCACCATTGTAGGTGCCGGCTACTGCATACGGATCTAAGCCAGTCAGCATTGGCACGGCTATATAACTTAACAAGGCTCCTACAAAAGTCATAAAAAAACCCAGAAATAAAAAGCGAATTCCGTAGCGCTTAATGACATAGCCAAAGCCCTTGGCGGCCAGCAAAGCACTTGCTGCAATAAATAAAATAAGCGTGAGGCTGAAATAGTCTTGGGAGACAACACCTTGTTCCAAAATGCGAGAGGCATAATCGGGCGGTGAAGGAGCCTGCTCGTATGGAAGAGCGAAGTTATTATAAACAAACCAGCCGAGCATAAGACCGGAAAAAAGGCTGCCTGATTTTCCGAGTTTGAAATTGCCAATTTTTATATGTCCGAGCAGCAGTCCGGTCACTGAGGCCAGGAAAATCAACACAATGGGATTGGTTAAAAAGGAAGCATATTCAAATCGCAATCATAACACCTCTTTTTTGATATGTAACAGTAACATGTTTCTATAGATTACACTTTCTTCCTCCTATATGAAGAAAAGATTCTTTTGAGGGAGGAAAACTAAGATAGAAAGTCAAAAAGCTATATGGTGTTCAAAAGATAGGCTGTGATATATAGGAGGGATGACTGTGAATCAAGTGGAAAAGGCACTGATGCATGCTTTGTTTGTTCATCTGCATCATAATATCGATAAGGCGATCGATTTTGGCGTTTTCAAAGAACTTAATGACAAAGTAAGTCAAACATGGCCGAACAGCTTACTTGTAGGGCCTGATGCCAACGATGACGCGGCGGTGTTTCGTATTCCGGATGACGGATTGGTGGTTGCCAAAATGGAGAGTCATTGTTCTCCGTGTGTCCCCCGTCCTTATGATGGCGCAGCGACAGGTGCCGGGGGTGCGATGAGAGATGTCGTCGCAATGGGGGGAAGACCTCTTTTTTTGATGGATTTTATTGGAACAAGGCCGCTTGATGAAGAAGTAATTGTAGGCCCTTGTGGTTTTGACGGAGAATGTACTTGTGGTGAATGCGAGACGATGACAAGTGGAGAAAGGGTGAATCTGCTTGTTAAAGGCATCCGCGATATGTGTGAGGCCATGGATGTCTTTGTTGTGGGAGGGGGTCTTTCAACTTCGTTTAGCGATATTGTTCCCGCTGTGGTGGCTTCTGTAATCGGAAAATTGGTAACAAAGGCTCCTTTGACCAAGCCGGCCAAACAAGAAGGAGATGCATTGGTATTAATCGGAGAGACAGGTAAAGATGGTAATGATACTCTATACCGGGCGGGGCTGGTGAATGTGATGAGGCCTGCCGAAGCGCTGTTTGGAGAGGAACGTAAAACAATGGATGCTGCTCTGGAAATTATGAAATCGTTTGACATTCACGCCTGTTCGGACCTGGGAGCTGCCGGTATTGGTGCCGCTGTGAGCGAATCTGTTCGATTTGGCGGGTTAGGAGCAAGGGTCGATCTATCCAAAGCACCCGTGAAAGAAAAAAACATATCTCCTGAAGAGATACTTATCTGCGAAACACAAGCGCGCATGATTTTCCAGGTTTCACCTGAAAATGCTATAAAAGTGGTTTCTAAGGCTCGGGAAAACGGGGTTGGCGGGGCGGTAATTGGAGAGATAACCGGTGAAAAAAAGGCTGTCTATACTTTCGATGAAAGGGAAGTGGCATCTATACCCAATGAAGCTCCTGCCGGATTAAAAATTGACTAGCAAGCGAGAAATGCCCGTTCAGCGGGCATTTCTTGCTTGTCTCTTATTGATTTAAGAGGGTAAATAGTTTAACCGTTTTGCTTCTTTGATCATGTGTTCCACATACTCTTGCAGGGCAGGAGGTCCTTTTTGGAAAACGATTTCATTGCGTTTCCTGAGCTTCTTTTCGGTGACACCCTTGTCTTTCCACATCTTTCCTTTAGAGTAAAAGTTCATCATTAAGGGTTGTATGCGATCAAATATAGCTCCGCAGATGGCTTCTGGTGTTTCCATCTCCTCAAATTCATACCACAAAGATTTAAACTCTTCTTCCTGTTCTTCCGGGAGAAGGGCAAAAATTCGTTCGGCTGCTTCTTCTTCTCGTTCGGATTTTGTTTCATAGCCCTCAGGGTCGTATGCGAAGGTATCGCCGGCATCAATTTCAACGATGTCATGAAGCAAGACCATCTTCATGGTTCTTAGGATATCTGTCTTAGGGAAGTATTCAGCTAAAATGGTCGTCATGGCAGCAAGATGCCATGAGTGTTCCGTGTCGTTTTCTCTTCTTGAGCCGTCAGACAAATAGTTTTGTCTGACGATATTTTTTAGTTTGTCAATTTCCAGTAAAAAGTTCATCTGTTTTTCCAATCTTTCATTCATTAATCTCTCTCCTTTTGGATGGATTCATTGTTCTTATCCGTTGGTGTTTTAACGGTGTGCTTTTCATAAGAGTTTTCAGAAAGGCGAGAAAAAGAGGCGAGGGAATGGCTCTTTGTTCGCTTAAGCATCCATAACGAGAAAATAATCAAAGGCGGGGTAAATAGGTGCACGAGGGTGAAGAAACCGATACCCCAGTCGCTGTTTATATAGCCTAAAGCATAAAGCGGGTTGGCACGGAATGTTTCTTCAATAAAGCCTCTTAAAACCGAATAATAGAGGATAAAAGACCAAAAATAGGCACCGGGGTAATAAGGCTTTTTTCGGCTGATATAGTTATGGACAATAAGCAG
>SLNR01000125.1 GCA_007132905.1 Candidatus Sumerlaeota bacterium
GCCCAACGCCGGTGACTCAATTTGGCCGCGCCATGCAGGAGCTGGGGATTCAAATGATCAAGGCTCGTTCGCCCCAGGCCAAGGGACGCATTGAACGCCTTTGGAACACGCTGCAAAGCCGACTGCCGGTCCTGTTTGAGCTCCATGACATTACCTCCCTTGAGCAGGCCAATGTCTTTTTAACCACCGCCTCGGCTTATTTCAATGATAAGTTTGCGGTGGCTGCCGAGCACCCCGTGCCGGCTTTTCGAGCTCTTACCCAAGACAGCGATCTTAAGATGATTCTTTGTAAGAAGCACACCCGAACGCTGATCGAGGGAGGGGCTTTTTCCTACCGGGGCATCTACTATCAGCTGCGTCGAAAAGGCCGGCCCGTGGAAGCCCTGCCCAAAGCCCGGCTGAACGTAATGGATCACGCCTCAGAGGGCATTAGCTGCCAATACCAAGGACAAACCTATCAGACCGTTGCTTTGCCGGGACGACCGAAAAAACAAAGCATACAGACTTTCCCCACCATCGATTTGTTCATCGCGAACAATGTAGAGACCCCCACACGCTCAATGGCCAAAGCTGAAATCCGCATCTTTGTTATAAAGGAAAGTCGGCAGATTGGTCGAAACCACTTAAATATCAACTCAACCAAAAAATAATACCGAAGCTATCAAATTTACAGGTGGGGCACGATTTGGAGTTACTGCCTTGATTTCTATCGGTCCCACAACCTGATCCGCACCGGGTATACAGCCAGTAACGACAACGATGATTTGGACCGCCGCTCTTTTTATGGTGCCACGTATCTACTGGTTGCTATTGGCAAAAAGCCGGGCATCGACCGGGCTTTAAATGCTTATTTGCCTTGTTTACCTTGTTTACCTTATACCTGCCAACAGATTCCATCCAAGGCCTGTTACCTGGCGCTGGATTATTACATCCTGCACAGTAGCGAATTATTCGGATCCGTCACAGAAGAAGACAAACAACAGCTCTTTTATTTTCTGGTGAAACGTAGTTAAAATGATACCGGGCCTACTACATTTTCCCAACTCCACTATTCTATGGCTGCGACTAAGGCAGTAAGGTGAAAGCAAAGAGATATAAAACATTGAAACTGAAGCAGTTAACTTTAGATTCAAAAGAAGCCTATAGCAGTGATTTGCGGGATTTTTAAAGCTTACAAAGTAGTTAGCCTGTAATGATGAAATGAACTAAAAAGAACAGGGTTGGTCTCGGAAATGGTAAAATAAAAAAAGGGTAACTTGATTCCTTATAAAAAATGTTCAAAAAAGGAAATTTTTGATTTCAAGTGGAATTTTGATGTTCTTTTATTTTTTTTGCCCTATCCGATAACCGATTATATGTCATAATGGGGGTATCCATGAAAACGAGATCGAGACAAAGGAGGAGAACACATGAAAGAATTGCTGTCGACAAGGGGTCAGTCGCTGTCTCGGGATATGCCCGCCCTTCAGCAGGCTCATTTTGCCATACAGGAGAATCTTTACGATCCGAAGGCTCGCCCAAAAGGATACATCAACATGGGCACCGCGGAGACCCATCTCATCGATGACGAAGTAATCGCCTTTTTGAACCGAGTCCAGAACAACCTGGAAATGAAACCCCATCATCTCCACTATGACTACTTTCATGGCAGCAGGGAATTTCGAACAGCCATTGCCGCCTATTGGGAGAAACTGATCTTTCCGGATGGAAGACAGAAACTAAGCTGCGAAAATATCGCCATCGGCACCGGCTGCACCCTGGCTTTGGAGTACCTGGCCGTGATGCTGGCCGACCCGGATGATGTTTTTTTGATCCCCTCTCCCTACTATTCCAGTTTCGAAGACGACATCCAGGCCCGCGCTCTTGTTGAGCCGGTTGCTGTCCCTTGTGGAGCGGATCTAAGCCGGTCGGCTTTTAAGACCGTGTTGGAAGAACAGAAACAGGCCGGAAAAAAGGTAAGGGCGGTTCTCTTCGCTTCCCCCAACAACCCGGTGGGAACGGTGTACGATCCGGAAGCTTTGGACACACTCCTGTCTTTCTGCATGGACCACGATCTAGACCTGATTGCTGATGAGATCTACGCTCAGACCATTCATGATCCTCAGGTGAAGTGGGTCAGCATAATGAGTCGGGTTCCGGATGAATATCGCCATCGGGTTCATGTGACCACCAGTTTTGCCAAGGATTTTGCCCTTTCTGGCTTTCGGACGGGCTTTGTGATCTCGTTCAATCCGGATCTTTTGAAAGGAGTCCACGGCCTGGCCTACTTTTCGGCGGTCTCAACCCATACCCAGGCACTGCTGACAGAATTGCTGAAAACACCGGGGCTGGAAAAACTAGTGGAAACCAACCAGAAGCAGCTGCGAAAAAGTTATGAGCTGATGGCAGAATCCCTGCAGAATATGGACATCCCGACTCTGCCCGCCCAAGGTGGGATCTTTGTGATGGCCAATCTAGGTGCTTTCATGCGCAAGCCGGAGTTTGCTGAAGAATTCGTCCTCTGGGAGAAAATCTATCAGGAATTGAAAATAAACATTACCCCGGGGCAGCTGTTTAAGACCAACGAACCGGGTTGGTTTAGGGTCTGTTATGCCCATCCTCACCGAGTGGTCGAGGAAGCCTGCCGGCGAATCAAAACCCTTACGCGCTTCTAATTGGCCCTGCGGAAACGAACGATGGTCATGTAAAACGGGCAGCCAGCACATCATGCCCGTTTGTCGTCCCTATAGCCAACCCCTGCTCTTGGTGGTTCATATTTTGGCTCCCGGGAATAGAGCTCTTTGCATCCTTCTAGGGTATGTTCCACCGAAGCCTGCAGGCCGAAAAAAGGATGCAGGATCAGATCACCGGTTCGCGTCTTTCCCCTCTCATGTGATGCCTTCAATCTTAAATACGCTCACCTTGCGGCATCACAGACACTTTCACTGTATCTCCTTGTAGAGGGAAAACATAATGAAAAGATTCATCCGGACACTTACCAGCATGATCAGTTTTCAAAGATACTTTGGTAAGGGGTGTAGCGAATCTTAGTATGCTTAGAAAAAACATGGCTATCTTCTTCACTTTTTTACCTGTGTTCATTCTGTAATGAAAGCGTAAATTCTTACGGGTTGGATGAAACCACCTCCGTAAGGAGTTCAAGTACGATAACGCTGATTCAAATGATATTGAACCCTTCTATTACACCGAGTTGCAGGCACACCCCTTCGCAAAAATGCACCCGGGGTGTCCTGCTTTTTCGGAAAAGAGAGGCTCGAGGGAGTAAACATTATACTTCTAGCCCATGTTATGAAAAAAATCGTTAAACCTGATTTTTTTCCAGCCTATTCAAAGACCCCACTGCATCCATACCTGGGCGAATTATAAAAACAAAATGTAATAATTATTAAAAGATCTGCCCCATCATCCGGCCTTGGTTGAAAAAAAGGAAATCAGCCTTTTTCTGACTGATTTCCCATAATTATCCAATATGCTTTTTTATGTATAGACCTCTGGTCGATTTTGCTCATTCCCAGCCGAGAATAAACGACTTACAATACGGCGAGACTTTCATCCAGGGCGGCAGCCATTCTATCCATGCCCTCGTGACTGATCACGATGGGAGGAGCGATTCTCAGGTTTGTTTCATGGGTCTCTTTGCAATATACTCCGCCATCCAGCATTGCCATACTGAGTTTATGGCCGTCATACTCGGGAAATATTTCAACGCCGATCAACATTCCTTTCCCTCTAACCTCTTTTACTTTTTCAGGATGTTTTTTCGCTACTTCCCGCAGCTTATTCTGCAGGTATGCGCCGTTTTCAGCGGCAAGTTGGGTGATTTTCCTGTTTTCCAGTTCCCGGATTGTCAACAGCCCAACAAAAGCGGCCAGCGGGTATCCGCCAAAGGTGCTGCCTTCCCCGTGGGGTTCAAACAGTCCCATAACCTCTTTTGAGCCGCACAGACTGCTGATCGGAAGCACCCCGGAGCTCATAGCTTTCCCTATGGTCATCAGATCGGGCCGCTCAAGTCCATACAACTGCCAGGCAAAGTCTGCACCTGTTCTGCCAAATCCCGTCTGGATTTCATCCAGGACGAAAAGCGCATTGTTTTCTTTGGCTAACTTTTGAACATCGCGAAGGTAGTTTTCATCGGGGACAAAGATGCCTGCTTCTGCCTGGATGGGCTCAACAAATACGCCGGCTATATTGCCGTCATGCTCCCGAAACTTCTCTTTCAGGGCTTCCACATCATTAAACGGAACATGCTCAAAGCCGGGCATCAGCGGTCCGAGGTCTTTTCGTGATACTTCATCGTCCATGAGGGCTGTGGAGCCGAGCCCTCTGCCGTGAAAAGATTTCTCGGCTGAAATGATCACGGGATTGCCTTTAATCCCTTTGCCGTCTTTCCCGCCAAAGTTTTTACCCCATTTTCTTATGGCTTTAATGGCCGCTTCGTTCGCTTCCGTGCCGCTGCTTTTCGGAAGGAACATATCAAACTGGGTAAATTCCTGCAGTTTTACCAACCAGGGCCCAAGGTAATTATGGGAGATCGATCTGGGTATGGTGGCCATCTCTTTAATAAACCAATTTACAGCTTCTGTAATGATGGGGTCTTTGTGTCCAAATGGAACAGCAGAATAGCAGGCAAGCCCATCCACTATTTCCATTTCCTCTTCCCCGTTTTCCGTTTCTTTCCGGACTTTGAGCATGTAGGGCTTGGAACCGCCGCCCAGAACCAAAATGCCGTGAAACGGCTTGTAAATACGAGCCCCCAGCGTGTCCAATGCCACATTGTGGTCCTTGATTGTCCAATCTTTGATCCCTTTTCCGTCTACGACAAAATCATCAATTAAGTTCATCCTCGGACCCCCTCCTAATAATAGGCACAGGAGAAACCTGTGCCTTCTTCATGGAAAATATTCCGTTTTTGGCTAGAAATTACTTTCCACATTCGATCAGAAAATCCTTTTTAGATCGTTACTTTTTTAAAAATCCGATAACAAGATGCTTGCCAAATCGTTTTTGTCAAAATTGCCATCCTCAGTCCAGTATGATTTTTTAATTCTTTGATGCTAAAAGCCGTCTGAAAATCATGTCACCGCCTTGTTTTACAATCCACGATCATTTAAGATCCGGCGACTGGTATATTTAATACTCACAAAGCTTGCGATCTATTCTCCCTTGTATAATAGAGTTTATTCTTTGGCTTAAAGTTCATTGAGTGCAATCCCCATTATGGGTTTTGTTTTGACGGCGCTGATTACCGGATGCAAAAGAGCTAAATCCATGGCCGCTGAAGCTCAGGGCGGTCAATTTCTTGACTATATTCTGCTTAGCTTTATTTTTAGTAAACATCGCCAAATGATGCATCTTACACTATTTAAATAACTCCTCAATAATCAAAGCGTAAGCGATATTGATATATGAAAGCAGATGGTATAAACTGACAAGCAGTGGGGAAGGAGAAAACAGGCCCGAGCAAGCGCAAACGATGCGCTCTGCTTGCGCTTGCCGACCGGGATTTAGTTGCTGCCAAGAAACTGAAAAGAAGGCGTGACATAGTCAATTCAAAAAGGCTGCTACCGCACCCCTTAATGAAAGCAACATTCCGCTTCGAAAATCTTGACAGGATTGCCCAGCGGATGTGGCACTGAATCATTCGATAGGAGAATAACAACCTCCAAACTCTTTTTTAAGTCGCTAAATGACGATTGAAATATGATTTTGCGGTATTTGCTTATCATCATCGAATTTTGCGTAAAGCGGGACTTTGTAATGTCTGTCAAATCATATCGGAGGAGAGATCAATATGAACAAAAAAAGGATTGCTAACCTGCAAGAAATACTCAAGAGTAAAAGTATTGACGGAGCCTTATACGGAGTTAGCGGCAATATGTTTTATCTTTTAGATGATCCGGGGTTTACTTTCCAAAGGGTACCGGAGACCGGTGGAATTAATCCCACCCCGCAAGATTTCTTCAATAATAGAACCGATGCCGTATTATATGTGCCGGCAGACGAAGAACCAATATTAATCGCAACCCATGATCGAATTGATTCTTTTCAAAATACGAATATTAAAAAATTCCCCTGTTTTTATGACAGGATGCAAAGGGAATTGCAGCCCCACTTAAAAGGCAAAAAAATCGCGATCGGACTTTCTTGTCAGGTTCATTTAGAACAGATCGTCCGGGAAATTGATTCTGATATCGCAACCTCCCCGGGGGAGTCTTTTGTAGAATCGCTAAGAGCTGTAAAAGATGAAAAAGAAATTCAGATACTGAGAGATTTAGCTGAATTTACCGACTATGCCATGGGAGAAATAGTAAAAGAAATCAAAGAAGGCGTAAGTCAGTATGAAATAGGTGATCTGATTGCCAGCATCGGCAGGGAAAACGGAGCTGGAGAATTACCATTTGATCCAAATGCGCTCTATACCAAGACCGGTGACCCTACTGCCCAAAAAAGAGGTCAATACAAAAGAACTTGGCCCCTAGTTGAGGGGACAGCGATTGCCTTTGACTTTGGTTACGTTATGAACGGTTATTGCTCAGATTATGGAAGGTCTTTTTATTTCGGGAAGGCTCCTGATCGGATCAAAGATGCGTACAAAGCACTCCAATCTGCCCAGGTTACACTGATCAATACAATCAAGCCGGGGGATAAAATCAACAGCTATCTTAAAATTCTTCGCGATGAACTTGGCAAATACGGTTTTAGGGATAACCTGTTTGAACACTCAGAGAGAATACCGATGGGCCATCAAATTGGCATTAACGTGCATGAGCTTCCCTGGATCAACCGTTTTGCTGAAGAGGAGTTTAAACCGGGCATGGTTATGTGTATAGAACCGAAAGTATGGTTGCCGGGCGAATGCTATTTGAGGGTTGAAGATATGGTATTAATTACAGAAACAGGCGTTGAATCGCTGACAACATTTAGCAGGACCAAGTTTGAATTGTAATCGCTACATAGGATCAGGATAGAATAATCCCGCTGACAAGCTAACAGATCAGTATTACACCAATATACCTTTTATCTTTGGTGCATTGAAAGCTCTTTAAAACGATAGGCTCCCCTTTGAGTAGACACTTGAGATAAAAGAATTCAGGTCTACACAAAGGGGAGCCTGTAACTATCAAAGGGTTTCCCCATTCTATCCTTACTTGGGTCCGTATTTGTCTAATGACCTCCGTCTTAATACAATTGGCATCTATGGTTTGTTGAACGCTGCTCCATCAGTCCATCTTGCGCCGCCTTGATTTTGCTTTGGCGAGCGATGATAGGTCTCTTCTGCATTCAAATTCGCTGGCAGATTCACGGTTCGTTTGACCTGACTGCATAGTACTTCCATTTCATGAAGATGAATGATGGTTTATTTTAGTGTTAACTTCTTCTTGCTGCTATGATCCACATTTTAGCATAGGGTTTATCCTTGAAGAACTCCAGTGCTTATGACTGTGCATGTCTATAAAGCAGAAACACACAAGCTTGCCGGTAGCGTCAACAACCCCGAGCGCTCATGCTCATCGATATCGCCAAGGCGGATAATCTTTTGCCCCACAGGTCCAATACCCCCTGCATAAGGTTCCTGCCCGGAGCTATCGCCAATAGTTCCGCCTTTTATAACACAATCAAACATTAAACCTTCTCTCTCTCATGCTGATTGCCTAGCGCTAAGTGCTGGATCGGATCGGTCATGCTATTCGTTTAGATCAAGGAGTCGACCGGGATTAATGCTGCTTACCTTCCGTATTTCTTCGTCGGATAGACCCATATCCATCAGACAAGCGATAAACTCTCTCATTCCCTCTACTGGATCTGGCAATGTATATACACCAAAGTCAGTTCCGATGATAAAGTGATCGGCACCAAGCTTTTGAATCTGCTCTGCAGCCTTGGCCACTCCTCCTGAGGTAGTGCCTTGCAGCCCTTCGTCCATTGCTCGGTATTCTTCTTCCACATAGTAATGGGTTTTAGGAATGGGAGTTGTATGAGTGTGGGAAGCCAAGAGCTTCTCAATGTATGCCCCTCCTGCAATGGCCTCAGCAATTTCCTTATCAGACATATTTTCTACCACTGCATTTGACACAAGCACTTTTTTAATACCGTACTGCTTAGCAAACTCAACTAATCTTAAAGCCTCATCGTTGCCGACATGACCGGTCACTAGATAGATCTGCGGGTTTGCAGCGATTATTTCTAAGATTTCATCCAGTTCAGGAGTTGGTTTTCCTTCCGGTATACGGATACAACGTGACAACTCTTCCTCAACAAACTCAGGGTACTTTTCACGCAACAAGACCCACTCGCCATCTTCAAAACGACCTTCTTTTTCGGCTTGAAAGTAGGTGGAATGGGCTCCAAAACTCACATAGCGGGCTCCTGAACCGTAATGCACTGCCGTCTTTACTGCCCTGGGATTCATCCCACCATACACCGTGTTTAGTATAATACCACCATGTGTACTAAAATCAGAGACAACTTGATTGACAATCCATGAAGTGCCTACAGACATGTTGAAAACATCCATGTAAACCATTGAGCGCATTCCTGCGTCTCTGGCCTTAACAGCACACGCCACAGGGTCAATACTGCGCGGACTGCTTACTAAATGGGGGCAGGCGTGTACGTGGATGTCGATAGCTCCCATTAAAAGTTCCTCGCTTTTGGCTTTCGATCGTACAAATCTCCAGTCAGTCAGCATGTTTATCCCCCCTCGTATAATTTAATTGGAAACACTTTCTTGCCAAAGGGCGTACCCTTTGAGAGAATCAACTTAGGTTGGTCAGGGTTCCTCTTCTTCCCCCCGGTAGCTGCTTATCAGCATGA
>SLNR01000006.1 GCA_007132905.1 Candidatus Sumerlaeota bacterium
ACTTCTGCGTAAGCATTCTGCAATTTCCATTCCTGCCACTGTAGTATTCGGTGCCTTAACTCCATTTTGCGCTTGCGGTACTATGGCTGTGCTTTTGGCAATGCTGGCAGGTACTATGCCTTGGGCTCCGATAATGGCTTTTTTGACTTCCTCGCCACTCATGGGCCCAACCAATTTTGTTCTGCTGTACGGCATTGTAGGAAGCAGCTTTGCTATTACGGTCCTTTTTGCTTCTTTGCTCACCGGACTTACAGCAGGTTATGCCACCTATCTGATTGATCGCAAAACTACTTTTTTGCAAAATCAGCTTCGTTTTCAACAAACCCATCAAAATTTCGGTTCAAAATCCACACCACCGAGTAACATAGGCATCGCCCAAGGTCACCTGTCTATGCAATATGAGGCAAAAAAACCTCTCTCCTCTCATACCATTCCACTCTTAAAAATCGAAACGCAAACAGAAAAGACATCTTACCCACTTTCCTGTGCAAACGACCCTCAACTTTGCGGCTGCGAAATCACTTTTTCTTCACAAGACACCGTTCTTCAAAATGATGCCTGCTCTTCTTCTTGCTCAGATTCGATGGCCACAAACCGTAAAAATGGAAAGTTTATGGACTTTCTCAAAGGCCTTTTTGAAATCGGCATTATCCGGATCCTCCCGTTATTTGTTTCCCTTACGGCCATTGGCTTTTTAGTGAGTCGACTTGTACCGCCCGAAATATTCACAGTTTGGCTTGGCAGTCGAAGCTTGATCGGTGTCCCCATGGCTTCTTTGGTCGGGCTTCCTTTGTATGTCAGCGGCGAATCAGCAGCCCCCTTAATACGCTCCTTCCTTGAATCAGGTGCTTCCCCGGGGACTATGCTGGCTTTTATGATTGCCGGTCCAGGAACGAGTGCCGCTGTCATCGCCGGTGTCTCAGCCATCATGAAAAAGAGAGCGATTGTTCTTTATGTGGGTTATATACTGGGAGCAGCTTTATTGTTTGGTTATGGCTATGATGTTTTCTTATTGATGATGAAATAGGTACTTGATAATTCTTGAAATGAAGCAAATTATAGCTTCTTGAGACAGTATTCATGAGATTTCATGTTCTTAAACTCTACTACGATCATCCCAACTGCTTTTCATAATGATAACCACTGCTTTTTTTCTCAGTATGGACCCATCCTTGTCAAAAACGATTAGATAGTCCGGGTGTGATACGTCCCCTTCTTGCTTTCGTCCGTCCACCAAGTCAGAGCAAAAAAAAGTTGTGCACCCTCTCGTCAAAAACACCCACGCAAGATGGCCTCTTTGACTTTCAATGAATGGCTTCTGCCCCTTGAAGAAAGGAACCATTCTTGGATACCCAATTACAAAAATCTGGATTCTAAAACTTTCAAACATCCTTAAAGGATAATTTGTTACCGAGACGAATAAAAATGGTATTTCGACGAATTTTTGAAGGGGCTTCTTTTGCTTTAAACAGTCTAGGGAGATACCAAATGCTTTTAGAATCTATCAGGTTATCTAATGTGTTCCTATTTGCCTTTACAAAAACACGGATCCCATAAATACCACCTCCTGTTTTCAAGGACCAAAACCTTATCAATGTGAAATAATTTGGTTCAATGACTCTCAATGCGGTGATTTCCAAACAGGAATGGAGGAATTTCGATGAATGACAGAAGTTTTTCAGAAAGCTTCAAAGCCATGCTTTTTTCCACAGCTCTTCACTGTGCCGGGAAAATGCCCCGACAAAGCTTGATAAATGCAATTCGCTTAAGCGAAAGAAACCCTTTCCAAGGAGCTCTAGGAGAAAGGGTGGAAATTCTTCGAGGTGCCATGAAAGGACCTTCTGGTCATTACCATTTACCCGATAAAGAATTCTGGGAGGAGATTGATCCTGCGATCCGAAAAAAACTCCTCCACAATTTTATGATCAATGCAACAGCTATTGGCGCCGTAAGACAAAAAAAGAAGGAGCGGTCGCTCCAGTGCAATATTCCATGGCTCATTCTTATGGACCCCACTTCTGCCTGCAACCTTCAATGTGAAGGGTGTTGGGCTGCTGATTATGGAAACGAATTATCCATGAGTTACACGACGTTACACAACATCATTTTACAAGGGAAAGAACTCGGTATTCATGTGTATGTCTATTCCGGAGGGGAACCATTAATCAGAAAAGATGACCTGATTAAGCTCGCAGAAGTGCATCATGATTGTGTCTTTCTTGCTTTCACCAATGGAAGCGCTGTCGACGAAGACTTTGCCAATGCCTTATCACGGGTACAAAACTTCATGCTGGCTTTAAGTGTGGAAGGCTTTGAGCGGGAAACCGATCAACGACGTGGAGCCGGCTCTTATCAGAAGATGGTACATGCTATGGAATTGCTCAAAAAGAAAAGGTTGGTTTTTGGTTTTTCTACCTGCTACACAAGTGAGAATGTCGACACTGTCAGCAGTGAAAAATACTTTGATGAAATGATCGAAAAAGGATGCAAATTCGGCTGGTTTTTCACCTATATCCCCATAGGCGAACATGCTGTCCCTGAATTGATGGCGACTCCTGAACAAAGAGAACACATGTACTATCAAGCAAGAAAATTTAGGAAAACAAAACCGTTGTTAACCATTGATTTTTGGAACGATGCGGAATATGTAGGTGGATGTGTGGCCGGAGGAAGAAAATACCTTCACATTAATGCAAACGGCGATATAGAACCATGCGCCTTTGTTCATTATTCCGACACCAACATCCATACCCACACCCTTATAGAAGCTCTCCACTCTCCATTGTTCCGGGAGTTTGGAAAACATCAGCCCTTTAATCAAAACCATTTAAGAGCCTGCCCTCTTCTTGACAATCCGGATTCGTTGGTCCAGATGATCAATACATCGGGGGCCCATTCTACCGAAGCCATGAGTCCAGAACCGGTGGAAAGAATTAGAGAAAGAGTATCTGTAACGGCCAAAAAGTGGGGAGAAATTGCAAACAGAATTTGGTATTAAATTCCATGTTTAACCCATGGCTGTCTTTTCCCAAATCACTCTCAAATTTCCATCAAAAATTGGCCGCCGACAAGACTTTCCTTGATTTTGCAACCCTCATCATTCCAAACCTTCTCCATCGCAAAAACAACCCTTTCCTCCACCCATCAATCTGTATTCCCAAAGCACGATCCTAGCTTTCTCTATACTGCATGCTTTTGTATTTTTTTTGCCAAAGGTCACACCTCAAAGCGATTTTCTTAATCTTTTGTCAACTTTTCTGTCCTTCTGACGCTTAATAGGAGAAACATGTTATTAGTTTTTGTCCGGCCCTGCTTTTTCTGTTTGTGACTTTCTGCCTGTTTGGTTGCCACCTACAAGCCTACCGGCCACTTCATACTGAGAGCAGTCCTTCGTCGATTCACTCTTTCTGCAAATCAAGCCGCTCCCTAATCAATTCCTTTTTCTCCGGCCAATTTGGTCAAGGCTATTTTGATCCGATTGAACACGACAACAGCTTTCTCATCCTCTTTAAAAGAACCGGAAACGATCCGGATATATCCTTCCCCGTATTTACCGTAGTGGCTGCCCGGATTTACCGAAACCTTCGCTTCTTTTTTCAAATAGGCTGCGATCTCCTCAGAGGAACCCAGCTTTGACACATTCAACCAAGACAAGATTCCGCTCTCCGGCATTTTCATCTCAACGCCCGGTATGGATGTAAATATTTCGTAGGCTATTTTTCGCCTTCGATCAAGATGACGGTATGCATGGGTAAGTGCTTCGGTACTTTTCAGGGCAGCGATGGCGCCCAGAGAGGTGACCGTCGTGGCAGGGCCCAACACAGTTGTGATGAATTCACGCAATACAGCTATCATATTCTCTCCACCGTAGATGTATCCGATGCGAAAACCGCTCAAACCATACCCTTTGGAAACAGACCCTATGGTTAAAGTCCGCTCCATCATACCCGGCAGAGTGGAGGGACTAACCAATTCGATGCCGTCATACACATGATCTTCAAAAGCTTGGTCGCTAAGCAAAATCAAGTCATGCTTTTTGACAAAATCACATATTTCAATGATTTCCTTTTTGCGGATCACCGCTGTTGTCGGGTTGTTAGGTTGATTGATAAGCAGCATTTTTGTGCTTGGGGTCCTTGCCTTGTCCAGTTCTTCCAGGCAAGGTTGATAATGATTGCTTTCATGCAGGGGAACAGAGACAACTTTGCCCCCCAGCACCTTTGGATTGTCGAGATTGCTGGGATAGCAGGGATCCAAGACCAAGACTTCATCCCCTTCACCGATAAATGGGAGCATGGCAAAGTATAGACCGGATTGAGACCCGGGAGTTACTAGAATGTTTTCGTCGTAGTCAAGCCTCAGTCCGATTCTTTCTTTGATGTTTTCTGCAAGGGCCTTTCGCAAAGCCGGCATTCCGGCGGATTTGGTATAATGGGCTGCCGAACCGTCCTCGATGGAATGAATCATGGTTTCTTTGACCTTGGGGGGAATATCGCCTTCCGGGTAAAAAGGATCTGCCGTGTCCAAGTGCACCATCTCCTCGCTAGAAGAGTCCATTTCCAAAGGCTCTGCTTCTGACAGTTCGGGCTCTTTCCATAGATTACGGATAGCGGGACTTAACTTTTTCTTTATATCCATAACAGTATCTCCTCTCTTATTGAGTTTTCATATCATCTTCAACCATTTTCTCTGTTCTTGTTTCTCTCAGTTTCTCCCCTTCCTTTATAAAAAATTATCTACAAAATACCCTCGTTGACTTGCCGTTAACAAAACACACGTAAAATAAATTAAGCCAACGCTTATCAGGTCAGCTTCAGTCTTTGCTTTACAAACCACCCACTTCCAAAAGAGAATCGATCAGGAGTGCCAATCCTTCTGCTGCCGGAATAATTCCCTCCGCATCAATATTTTCCAGGGTGTCCTCAAAAGTGTGACTTAAGCGAATCGCTTCTTCTAGGTTTTGGGTGGTAAGCGCAAGACCCGGTGTTCTGGAAAAAGCGAAGACGGAGGGATCTCCTGCATACCAGAGATCCCCGGAAACCATGCCCGAAATCGATGTCAAAGCTTGTGTGGCAATCTCGCCGTGCCGCTTGCTCAAATTATAGACTGATAAAGCATTGGGGCTGCCTTCAAGACAAGGTGCATCAATGTTGATGAATAGTCGGACTTTCTCGTTTCGTTCTTTGCTATACCGAAGATAGGCCAGTTCCCCGCTTGCCTCATAGTACTCTTCCCCATTGAAGGGAACAATGTCTATACTATATGAAGACGCTGTCAATCTTTTTGCCGTCTCTAGGAGCACGGCCACACCGGTGGCATTATCCAAAGCACCGGGTGTCTGGTATTTGGTGTCCATACGGGCACATATTGTCACTTTTTCTTTAACTCTTTTTCCGCTTTTGGTTGCCATCAACTGTCTGCTATTAGCAAACACCTTTTGCGAATCTATTTTTAGTGTCGCTATTTGTCCTATATATTTTTTCAGATCCAGAAGATTTGAGCAATCTGTATAGGCAGCGAGTATAGGGAAATTGCCGTCTTCAAACAATAGATAAGGCTTCAGTCCGCACAGGGGATGACGGGCTGTCAAGGCGATAACTGCCCGGGGGGATTTTGCTTCCAGCAGTTCAATCAAGCGTCGATGATCGTCGGGATAGTAAAAAGGATAATTCTTGGGCATGAGAGGAGACTTAACAAGGCTCCCGGCTAACAAGAGGACAGCATGAGTACAGTCTGCATTCTCTAGTTCGGATTGTATCTGTACTAGAACCAGCCTTCCTTGTCCTGTAAAACCGGGCGAAAACGGACACGGGCAAATGGCAAACCTCTGTCTTTTAACATCAGCATAGGAAGGGCCTTTCTCCCGGACATGACATGCAAAAGGCAAAGAAACCAATTTAAAACCCATCGCTTCTAACTGCGTTTGCAAGAAGTCATTAACAGCGGTATTTCCATCGGTCCCAACCGGCCTTTCCCGGCTGAGCAAAGACAATAATTGCTCCAAAAGAACCACTCTCCCTTGGCTTAAACATTTTTTAAAAAACCATTGTCATGCCTTTGTGAATCAATTATGACCAAAAATCGACGGGCAAAAGAGTATAGACACACCCATTATGCGTTTTTTATGTCCAGATACATACAGGTTTAAAAAGGTGTTTTCCCATCAATACACTTTTTTATCAGCAAACTTGCATATCTATCCAATCCTTTCCTCCTGTATTTACTTTCTTATCCTCATGAGTCCTTCCCGGGTATTACATTCCTCGTCAAAAGAATATCAAATGAAAACAGGTTGTGTCCCTACTTGGGCAATATCAATTCACTCATGTTAAGTCCTCTATATTACTGTATCTTCTTTATTTTTCGTTTTTTTGTCAGTTGGTTTGCGAGCGTGCGACTCATTTAATATAGCCTTGTGACAAATGGTAGTTTTGTCCAGGCAACAAGAAAAGCCACCAAGTACAAGGCAAACTCAGAGGCTTTTCAAGCGAATGTTTTTTCATTTTCTTTATTACGAGATTTTAAGTCTCTTTCTTTTGCGCGATTTTCCTTAATGCTTTCCATCAATTTTACATGCCATGGTATCATCATCGAACCGATCGGAAATGATATCGGAGTATGCTTCACGGCGTTTTTTTAACCAGTTTTTTGCATATGAACAGCTGGCAGAAGCCTTCTTCCCTTTTTCCCGCAAGTGTTCAGCAAGCGCCTCCATCATCTTGCCTGCCACGCCCTGGCCCCTTAAGCTTGGATTCACAAAAGTATGGTCGATATCCACCTCTCCATCGTCCTTGATGACAAAAGTCGCCTCAGCCATCAGTTCATTGTTTTCATCCACCCAGTACACGCGTCCTTCTTCATATTTCCAATCCATAACAGGCCTCCTAAATATTATTTTTCTGATACCGTATATATTTTATGCGATTCGCATGAATCCTGCCAGAATCCTGACTGGGCAGGACGATGTCCTAACATGCGGGTATCGGTGATTTTGGCAAACACGCAAGAGAATAGGTGCTAATACGGATTTCTAAGAATAAGAGAATGTCTTGTTTTAGAACTCTGCTGTAAATAAATTCGGTTCACAGCGTCGGAAAAAGACCTGGTCAAACGATAATTCTAAGAATGAGTGAGGCAGGTGAAAAATCCAATTCATTTCTTCAATGCGAAAAGTTGTCCGGAGAATTCAATAAAAATATGCATTTGATAAGGATGTTGTTTCTTCCAGCCAGCGCTGAAATATCTCCTCCTGCCAAATGTATACCCGTTGGGAAACCTCAAAGAAACATCTATTGATCAATCCATGTATAAGAAAGCCGGATACTTTTCCCAACTCCCCTTCTCTCGTTAGATATGACGCCGGTGATGAGATCTAAACGTAAAACATGTTGATTACAATTCAACTATGATTGGATTATCAAAGGTTTTATTGTCCTGATACATAAGTACATTATCGATCACATTTCAAAAAACACTGCCGTGCAGCAGGCATTGTATCAATTTGGTAGCGGCCATGAGTCTTCTTGGTAAAGGTTGGCCACACTTTAAGACAGGCACCCCAGCTTCCTTAAAGGCTGTTTGGTCTACGCACCATGGCCCAATGAGGGATGTCCTTTCCAGGGATCATGCTGTAATGCTTAATTATGAAATCATACTTCTCATAAATTGCCAAGTTGTTTTCATTTTGGGTTTCTAGAAAGCAAGGCAGTCCTTCGCGGAAAAGGAGTATGCCGGCGGTGGATTTCATCAGTATGCTCCCCAAATATCTTCAGACGTTGAAGGGTTGGTTGATCAGCTTCGCTAATAAAAATCAATACCCCGCTGTGAACCATCTCTCCCCTAGTCATATTCACTCAAGTGTGTGGAATCCAAATAGCAGCACCCTCAGCTTTTGCGAAGTAGCATAGACTTCACCATAGAATAATCCGTGCTGCACGCGATAATGAAAGAATAATGGAAGGAGTGAACAACGAAATAGTGGTTCAGGTATAAGCCAACTGAAAAGAGGATCATTTTGAAAAGCTTCAGACAAAGCATTGGCAGCCGGATCGATCATATCCCTTCTAATTTTAAAAGGAGATTCTTTCACAGTTATATAAACCTCCTAGTAAAGTACCCATAGTCCAATGACCATGATCCCAAAAATTCCATAGCCTTACTTAAAACATTATAATCCCTCTATATCTAGATTACAAACAAAACCAGGACATCACATCTGTAATTCACATTCCTGGAGAATTTTCATGAACAGATAATCCCATTTTTTGTTAGAAAAGAAGTTTCGACTTCATGCATTCGTATCCATGTGACCTTCTTTGCAAACACAAATCCTCTTTGTGAAAGGAGTATCTAGGGTGAGGCCCAAGTTGATTATCCATAGAGCCACACCAGCTATCCCTAGGTTTTACAGCAACCCTTATTCCGACTTACTCAAACGGCAATGACTAAGAAAAAAAGCTTTGCGAGATTGATCGCAAAGCTTCGCTGCCACTGGAGCCGGTGATGGGATTCGAACCCGCAACCTGCTGATTGCGATTCAGAAATAGGGTCATATCATCTGGTTCTGTTCAGTTGCGTTGGGTTGCTCTAACCTTTATTCTGTAAGGCTTTGC
>SLNR01000161.1 GCA_007132905.1 Candidatus Sumerlaeota bacterium
ATTTATGTGGCCTTACCAACAAAAAAATCATCCTCAGTAAGGACGAGAAATACGCGAAAGTGCAACCCGAGAACCGTTCCGGATTGCACTTTCATAAAAACTTTGTCTACAGTCTGAGAGCTCCCTAAAGGGAGCTCAAGCTAGGCGTTCTTCTTCTCAGGAGGCGGTGCTTTGACAATAAAGAATTCTAAGGGTTCCTTTTTTTCATTTTTGATGGCCATCTTGGTGTCATAGGGAATAGATAAAATGGTGCCGCTAGGATACATTTTCACTTCCTGGTCCCCAAGTTTGACGGCCAAGCCGCCTCTAACGATGATCAAATATACATGCGAATTCGAAAAGTGATCTGGCAGGCTTTCGTTTCTGCCGAGCACAACATGGTTCAAATTTACATTTTGATCATCCACAATCCGTTCAATGGTTTTTCGGTCAGTTTCTTGGAAATTATATACCTGCTCTATCATAACTGCTCCCCTTCCTTAGCCCAAGGCCGCCTTAAGATCTTCTTCAGGACTGGAAATGGGCTGCAGTTCAAACTTGTCAACAAGGATATCCAAGACATTTGGAGTGATAAACGCCGGCAGAGTCGGCCCCAAGTAAATATTTTTGATTCCCAGGGCAAGGAGGCTCATTAATATGGCCACGGCCTTCTGCTCATACCAGGAAACAACCAATGTTAAAGGCAAATCATTGACATCACATTCAAACGCTTCTGCCAAAGCGGAAGCAACTTTGATAGCCGAATAAGTGTCATTGCACTGCCCCATGTCTAATAATCGGGGGAATCCCGCTACCGTGCCAAAATCCTCTTTATAGAAACGGTACTTCCCGCAGGCTAAAGTGAGAATGATGGTGTCTTGCGGCGTTTTTTTTGCAAAGTCAGTATAGTAACTTCTGTCGGACTTAGCACCATCACAGCCGCCTACTAAGAAGAAGTGTCTGATTTGGCCTCCCTTGACAGCCTCTACAATTTTTTCGGCATTATCAAGAACTGCTTTGTGCCCAAAACCTACGGTGATATGCTCTTCTTTTTCATCTTCCTGCCAGCCTTTAAGCTCTTTGGCTTTAGCAATCACATCACTGAAATCTTTGCGGCCGCCTTTTTCAAGGATGTGCTTGATTTTATTCCAACCAACAACACCCGTTGTAAATATTCGGTCTTTGTATGTGTCTTTCGGCTTCTGGAGGCAATTGGTTGTCATAAGGATGCATCCGGGAAGATTCTCGAATTCACGCCGCTGATTCTGCCAGGCGCTGCCAAAATTGCCGATTAAATGCTGATACTTTTTTAACTCCGGATAGCTGTGTGCCGGGAGCATTTCACCGTGAGTATATACATTGACCCCTTCTCCTTTTGTCTGCTCAAGAAGTTCTTTCAGGTCTTTTAAGTCATGCCCGGATACTACAATAAACGGTCCCTTTTTCTTGGTTGTCAGTACCTCGGTAGGTTCAGGATCACCGTATGTTTTAGTATTTGCTTCATCCAGCAATTCCATGCACCGTAAATTGACCCGGCCAAATTCCATAAGCCTGTCAAGCAGGGCCCCGACATTTAATGTTTCGTCCGTCAAAGCCGCAAAACCCTCGTAGAAGAAATTGTTCACGTCTTCATCCTTGTAACCCAATACATAAGCATGATGCGCATAAGCTGCCATCCCTTTCAGAGAAAAAAGGAGGGACTCTCTTAAAGATTGAATATCCGGGTCTACTCCTTGCTCTGATCGCAAGCCTGCTTTTCTGGCATCTTCATATATCTCTTCTTTCGTTTCGGGCAATCGGTATTCTACTTCTTTAGGTACCCCATTTCGTATTGGCTCTGCCTCTTTTTTAAGCTTATCTTTTAAAGCTTGAGCCTGGCGGAGGTAATCGAAAAACCTGTCTTCATCAAAATTCACATTGGTCAATGTCGCAAACAATGCGTCCATGACTTGTTTATGCGTCTCATCTTCGATCTCTTTGTTTTCTTTTAGCATCTGGGAGCCCAGAAAGCCAATTCCTTTCATCTGATGGACTAATAAATCTTGCAGTGAAGCAACTTTTGGATCCTTTCCGCAAACCCCTACTTTGACACAGCCTTCTCCCTTTGAAGTTTGCTCACACTGGTTGCAAAACATCGCTTCCGTCATAGTAAGCCCTCCTTAAACAATTTTTTCTTGCCTCCATTATACCACTGCCCAAATATTCGGCCATTCTTCTAAATTATTCCCTTTGCCTTTCTGTCTCAATTGTAATATACTTTACTCAATAAATCGGTAATATATGTTACCGTTTAGGAGGTTATTTATGCATAGAAAATGGGAAAAGATCTTGCTGGACACGACACTTTTTGACCAAATATCAGAAGCTGACCTTCATAGCATGCTCCAATGTCTTCAGCCTATCATTGAAGAACATAAGAAAGACACGATCATTGCCTTGGAGGGTGATAAATATAAAGGGGTTGGAATCGTGCTTTCCGGTAGGGTTTCCATTGCTAAAGAAAGCGCTAGCGGCGCAAAAACGATTATGGGATTTTCTGGTCCGGGCGAATTATTTGGAGAAGTCGCGGCCTTTTCTGGTCACGATCAATGGCCTGCCACCGTATATGCTCATGAACAGGTCAGTATCATGTTCCTTCCTCCTCAGGTAATCTTAGGAGAATGCCCAAAAATGTGCAACAGCCATCGTACCATGATTGCCAACCTCCTGCGGGTCATTTCTCGGCGTGCTCTCAGCCTAAACAAGCAAATAGAATATTTAACCAAAAAAACAATCAGAGCAAAGCTAGCCTATTATCTATGGGAAATTTATATGGAGGAAGAAAAAAATACATTTCTTCTTCCCCTAAAACGCAATGAATTAGCGCAACTTTTCAATGTAAGCCGTCCCTCATTATCCCGCGAAATGATTCGCCTTAAAGAAGCAGGCATTATCGATTTTCATATGTCTGCGGTGCATATTAAAAATTTAGATGAACTGGCGAATCTTGCCGATCAAAACTAAACTTGGGAATCTTTCCACTGACCTGATTTGAATCGGTAGTAGATCAATATTGATCTTATAATCTGATCTAAAGACAAAGCCAACCATGCGCCTGCTAATCCCAAATCCATTTGATTTATAAAATACATTGCCAGGATTATTCTCACTCCCCAAATGCCCAGCGCAGAAGTATACAATGGCCACTTTGTGTCACCTGCACCCCTAAGGCCTCCGGCTAGAATAAACTGCGTCGCTTGAGCAGGTTGAATCAGACCCACTATTCTAAGCACCAGCACCCCTTTTACAACAACCTCAGGATTGTTATTATAAAGTAAAACAATCCAAGGCGCAAACAGAATAAAAGCAAGACCTAAAATCGATGTCGTAATAATACCTAGCTTCTGTGCTTCAAAACCGCTTCGTTCTGCAATATGAGGCTTTTTGGCCCCTAAACCCATCCCGACCAAAGTTGAAGCAGCCACGCTAAGCCCCATGCCCGGCATGAAAGACAAAGACATGACATTCAAAGCAATTTGATGCGCAGCAAAGGTTATTGTTCCCAAGCCTGCTACTATTCGGGCAAAGAAAAGCATTCCGCTTCTCACAATAAATTGCTCCATTGAGGCAGGAAATCCAATTTGCAGAATTCTTCTTACAATCTCTTTATTCAATTGGTATCCATCTCGAAAAGATATCTTTATAATTGACTTACCCCTTAAAACGGTAATAAGTATCCACATAGAGGATACGACCCGGGAAAATGAAGTGGCAAGTGCTGCTCCTGCAACTCCCAGGGCCGGGAATCCAAGTTTTCCGTAAATGAGTATGTAATTGGCGGTGACGTTGATCACATTCGACGTCATATTAATTCTCATAGGGGTTCTGGTATCTCCGGCTCCGCGAAGCACAGCTGAAAGACCCATGGAAATCATATTAAATATCATACCAATGCTGGAAATTCTTAGATAGATCGTGCCCATTGAAATAACATCGGTTTCTGCACCCATAAATATGATAATCCGCTCTGCAAATAAAACACCTAGCAGTCCAATGACGATACTAGAGATTATCACTAAAACTAAATTCTGTTTGGCTGTCTCATTCGCGCTTTCTTGCTCTTCGGCACCCATAAATCTGGCCACTAATGCTGTAGTCCCGACATTAAAAGCCCGAAAAATCGCCATGGCAAAGAATAGGGGCTGATTGCTCAAACCCACCGCCGAAATCGCTCTTGGCCCTATATCTGGCCCTAACCTTCCTACCATAATCATGTCAGCAATACCAACCAAAGACATTAAAGTCATTTCAGCGATTGACGGCCAGGCTAAATCAACCACCATGCTGCGGATCTCTTTCTTTGTCATATTCTCTTTTATTTTTACCCTGCTTTTATCAACTTTGGACACTTTCCATTTTTCCTCCATTGGTTTAGATATTCCCGACAAGCTTGCCAAACTTTCAAAATCGTGAAGATCTCGATAAAATGGAGAAGATCTAAGAAATTTTGAATCATTCTGATCAAATTATCATTAAGCATCGAAAGACGATATCATACTAATAAACATTGCAAATTGTAAACCCTATCTTCTACATCAATTGGCCTAAAAAAATGCTAACGGAGAAGAAATATATCAGTAGTCCCGAAATATCCTTTACCTTAGTAATAACGGGGTCTGACCCCGCCGCTTGATCAAAACCTAACTTCACTAAAACAAAAGGAACAAAAAATCCCATTGTGGTAGCTATCGTCATGGTCAAAACCAACGAAATCCCGACAGCCCAACCAAAGTTAACATCCTGCTGCCAGATATAGGCAACAAGGCCTGCGAGGGTGCCGAGCATGATGCCCATTGTAAAGCCAATTTTTGTTTCCCTGAAAAGATGTTTC
Source organism: Candidatus Sumerlaeota bacterium (assembly GCA_007132905.1). Lineage (GTDB taxonomy): Bacteria > Bacillota > SLNR01 > SLNR01 > SLNR01 > SLNR01. The sequence continues at coordinate 4,850 of SLNR01000161.1, forward strand.
GCAAACCGAACTTCACTGATCTGCCCAAGAACGATTGCTCTGGTGAAGATGGTTGAAGATTGGGTTCCCACGTTTCCTCCCATATCCATAATAACGGGTATGAAGATGGCAACTGCGGCTATCATTTCCAAAGCATCCTCATACACCCCTATGACTGCCCCGGCAAGCATGCCACCAATCAAAGTAATTAACAAAAATGAACTCTAACTTTCCAAACCTCCCAAATTGGTCCGCTAATCAGGCGCTGGCTCCTCCCTGTTTCTTATCGTAATACATCGGATAGAACCACTTTATCAAACATATCTTCTGTTGTTTCTTCTTCAAGAATATCAAGTACTTCATCCACTGTAACAATTCCTACTAACCGTTCTTCTTTATCAACGACCGGAACAGCTAGTAAGTCTCTTTCTTGAAGCAATCTCGCCGCTTCCTCCTGATCAGAGTCCGTATAGATCTTGATCACTTTTTTTGTCATAATCTCTTTGATTGTCTGTGATTCACTAGCTGTGACAAGCTCTCCTAAAGACAGCACCCCTTTTATTTTTCGTTCTTCATCAGTAACGTAAAGCACACATACTGTTTCAGCTGATGCCCTTTTCTTTCTAATAGTTGCCAGAGCCTCGACAACTGTCATATTTGCCTTCAAACTGATGTACTCGGGAGTCATAACCCACCCAGCCGACTCAGGCTCATATCCTAGCAATGCTGCTGTATTTCCTCTCTCCTCTTCAGGGATCCTTCTAATGAATTCCTTTGCCACTTTTGCAGGAAGCTCATCTAGTAATCTTACGCGGTAATCAGGCTTCATTTCGCTGATAATCCAACTGACTGCTTTTTCATCGGCAAAATGCATAATCAGATTTTCTTGAATGTCCACTGCTAATTCCTCAAAAACTGAGATTGAGACATCTTTGTTAAGCAACCGAAAAAGAAGCACAGCTTCTTCCCATGCGTTGTCATAACCTTACTCAGCAATTATCTCTGTAAGTTCATAATTATCCTGCTCGTTTAATAAGACCTCTAATTCTTCAACTTTTCTCTCTTTTAGCAGTGCATTTACCTTGTCCCACGAAAAAGTCATTTTTCACACCCCTTGTAATCTTTTCGTTTTTATTCCATTATTGAAAACACTACTCATAATCCATACAAAGCCGTTGTTTGCAAATAAAAAAGCGACCCAAGGAGTCGCCAAAAGCCCCATCAACTATAATTATAATTGATGCTAACCCCTCGTCAAGGCTTCAACACTTTACGACGTAGACATTCTTTCGTCAGCTACCTTAGATAGTCCTTAATCCGGATCTATCTGTTATACCCATTGGCGTCTCTAGACATTTCTGGGCAGCAACCTATGTTCGCAATAGAGCCTCACCTAACAAGTCTTAAATTCAATTCGAATGTACTATAGCAGGAAGGTTTTTCACTGCCAAGCATCATTCGAAACCATTGTGGTTATTCTGTGACAATGTTATGTTGTATTTATTCTTATAACAAAATTGGTTTTAAAGTTAAGAATCAACCTCAAATGCGGGTCTTTTTCTGCTCCTTGAGAATGTAAAAAACAACGGGATTTTCCAATTCATTGAAAATGGCAGTTGATAATGACTCAACAAATCTTATCCAGATGAATCATATAAAAACCATGCTTTGCAGCCATTCTATCGATATTGAAAAGTTAAAACGTTTAAAGCTGCTTCAAAACGATTATGGCTAGTGATAGGAGCGAAGATCAAACGAGAATCGGACATGTTGATCCGCCGCTTCATTCTCAGAATCATAGACCTTGCTCAATTTAAACATAACGACATTGAAAGATTCGAGAACTGGATAAACAATTACCCGGTGAGAATCCATGGATACAAATCTGCCAATGATATAGAAGCATAATTAGAGAATACCATAAAATGTAAGGCAATAAAAGTTGAGATCTACTCTTGCCCAAACAGTTATTATACTCAAAAATATTATTGCAGGAATTGGTAGAATTATATAAAAAATGTAAAATAGCTAAGGGGGTGCCTGTATGGATAAACCAAAACATCACTGGGAACTCGATGCGAATGAACCAAATGAGTATCATTTTTGTGAAACAACCCGAGGAAGGGAATTTCTGCTGCGTTTAACAACCGGTGCAGATCCACTCTTAGCTATCCGTCAATTCGCCATCGATAACAATATCCGGTTCGGCAAGGTGCATGCTGCATTTATGGGTGCTTTTCAACCCGCTATTTATGATAAATGGGTGCCAAATATCCATGATCCTGATGATTGGTATCAGGAAGTATCAGCTACCTGTGCGAATCTCAGCATGCTTCTTGCAATTGGAGGGATGATCAGTCAGAGGAAAAAAGAAGATGGAGAAGAGGAAACTTTTGTAGCCATGCATTTCGCTTCCGGTGGAGCCTGGGATACCGGCACTTTTGGTGGCCACCTGGAAGAAGGCACCAGAGTAAAGGGAACCATGTGTGTTTTTGTTACGGAACTTCTTGATATGGAGGTTCAGTATCAAGCCAACTTAAAACCCGGCTACCGGTATCCTGAAAACTTCTATGTCAGCACTAAGAAATAGCATTTTACCCATACTTTTCGATCGGGTGTTGGTTAGCTATTCTCAATCCAAAAAACCTGGCTCAAAAATAGGAGTCAGGTTTCTTTCCTTACATCTTTTGTTTTGGATCGAACCCTCCTAGAACAAAAACTTGATAGTATGTGGTTCTGAAATGGAATCTCCTAATCACCCATGAAAGACGAGATATTCAACATGACTCAACAAAAGTCGAAAAGCTTCGATTCATTAACCAAACCATCAAAATTGATACCCTTAAGACAGCACTGGAGAGGTGCACCTCAGTGAGGGTCAGATCAAGCAACTCAAAAAAAGGAGGAAACATAAGGGGAACTAGGTTTCTGATCTACCGCCATACCCCACTCACATCAAAGCTGCCACGCCATCAGCCAAAAAAAACGGCCTTTGAGAGTATTTCATCCAAAGCAGCGTGAATTTTTCTTTTTCATCTCATTGACTCAAGATAATTTATTTTTAAAAAAGTCCTGCTGCTGACATTGCTGGTTTTAAAAGTTTCTAGCTTGTTCTTATCTAAAAAGTACAACTATCTCATTTCTTTGCATCTGCACAACAACGTTATAGTGGGATCAGCTCTTCAAGTTCTCGTTTGCTGTGGCCACCTGATCAAACAATGTTATGACAACTATTTCAATTATTGAATTTATTTGAAAAATATTTTTCTTCACTATTTACATCGCTCAACATTCACTTCTTCATCAAAAAGATTCAAAAAAATTCCTAGCTGACTGATTTTTGAAGGAAACTGGTCAGCTTCAAAGAAACAATATTACAGACTGCCATCTTTTGCTTCTTGTTTCATCAATCTAATTAATGTTTTTCGTGCAATTAGAATAAAATCGAACTGTGAAGGTTAAAAAGACTTTTTGAAAGGAGTCATCAAAGTCAAACACCTTTGATGGTAAAAAAGATAATGATAAACGAAACTTCCACACACATTTTCTCTATACTTTTTTTTGTGCTTGCAGGCTTTCTGTTCCAGAGAAGGTCTGTTAGGAAGTCGAATTTTGCATTCATTGAAAGTATCGCCAATCTTCCCCTTATCATAGGAGGCATATACCTTTTATCTCTTATCCTCCAGCGTCAATGGGACGGTTATGAGCCTTGGTCGGCATATTTTACTTATGCCATAATCGGGATTCCAATAGGCTGGACTGCGGGCATTATAAGCAGATGGTCCCAAAACAAGTTTTAAGCAAACTCTTGAAAGTCTTGCTTGTTAACCTTCAATCTGCGGCTTTCTTCTTTTGTATCAAACATATCCAAACCTAAAGCCCTCAAGTATGTTGAGAGAAAATCTCTTACCCCAACCAAAATACTATACATTTTCTCTATCATGGCGTACCGCTTTTCATTTTGCCCACTGACGCTGATTAGTTATCTGTCTTTTTCGGGCGTCTTTTTTTTTGCTTTATTGATTCAACGCTTCAAACTCTGCTTTTGCCTTCTCAAGCAGCTTTGGATCGGTAAAGAGATCATAGGCAGCCGCCGCCATTGCTTTTGCACCAACTAGCGCTGCATGATGCCCGGGTTTTTTACCTGCCGCTTCCCTATAATCAATACTGTGCCCGGCTGTTCCGACAGGCACAAATCCTACCGACAATTCGGCCGAGGGTATGGCGTGAGAAAGATTTCCAAAGTCCGTTGAGGCCGTCGTTGGAGCCGGGTCCATTACTTGAACGGCACCCGCTTCTTCTGCATATTTGATTAATCGATCGCTCACACTCTTTACATATTGAGCATTATCTATCTTCCCTAAATGTTCAATGCTGAATTCTGTCTCAGTCGCCAAAGCACCTGCTTCAAAGCATTTATTCATTCGTTCTACTAAGTGATCTACATAATCACTATCAAGAGCTCGTACCATATAATGCAACGAGGCCTTGCCGGGCACAATATTTGGGGCTTCTCCCCCCTGTTTGATGATCCCGTGGATTCGAGCATCTTGACGGACATGTTCTCTAAGCATCTCTATTGCATGCATGGCAAGAAGGGCACCGTCTAAAGCACTTCTGCCTCTATCGGGAGAGGCTGCCGCATGGCTTGTCTTTCCTTTATACGTTATTTCCATCGCATCGACGGCCAAGCGATTCATTCCAACTGCTGTTCTATCCGTGCCATGAATAATTAAAGCCACGTCAACATCTGAAAAAGCACCCTCCTCAATCATTTTCCCTTTTACCGGCGGAGAAACTTCCTCTGCCGGAGTTCCCATCACAATAATTCTTCCAGGAATTTTTTCCTCCATATTTTTCAAAGCTACCGCGGCCCCGAAAGCCGAAGCGGCAATGAGATTATGGCCGCAAGCATGCCCGATTTCCGGCAGAGCATCGTACTCTGCACAAAAAGCAATCGTAGGTCCTGCTAGATTGTTCGTATAGACTGCTTTAAAAGCGGTAGAAAGGTTAGCTACTTCTGTTTCTACGGTGAACCCTTCTTTTTTTAAGGCATCTATGAGGAATTTTGAAGACACAAATTCCTTATGCCCTACTTCGGGGTTTTTATGAATAAAATCACTCACTTTCAAAACCTTTTCTTTTATGCTATCCACTTGAGAAAAAACTTCATTCATTCTCACTCACTCCTTCTGATTTGATTTGGCAGTTAATCAATCAAGATGATCCGTCGTCACAGAGATTTAGCTCTCTGAGATTCATCCCCGATGTTAGGGATTTAGTTCGAAAAACATTTTTATTTCCACCTTACTCAGTGTAAAAAGGCTGCATGAGAAATTATCTTGGCAAGACTTTCTTTCTCATTGACTAAATTCTGTTTAAAAATATTTATTAAAGGGTATATGGGCATATACACAGAATATACCCATATACACCCAATTAAGGAGGAATTAAAATGGATAAAACAAAAATTGGAATTGTTATCTGTCATAGGTATCATACCTGCGCCGGTGGTAAGTGTTTTCGTTCTTTGAAAAACCGAGAAGGAGCTTTTGCCCGTTACGAAGGACAAGAAGTGGAACTGGTTGGTTACACCACTTGCGATGGCTGTCCTGGAGGAAACATTGAATACGCTCCGGAAGAAATGAAAAAAAATGGCGCAGATGTGATTCATCTGGCTACAGGACTCCTTGTGGGATACCCACCTTGCCAAAGGATTGATTTCTTTAAAAACTTCATTGAGGAACGCTACAACATGGATGTCGTAGCGGGGACTCATCCCATTCCTGAGAAATATTATCAAATCCATCAGGCTTTAGGTACATGGCAAAGCCCTTCCTGGCAAAGATTGATTGAGCCGACCATCACAGATGAAGCTACCCGCAAAGAATACGACTGACAATACCCCTTACAGTTATTCAATTTCCAACTCTAACAGTTTTAATCTGTCGGGAAGCGGAATACCGTTTTGATTCCAACCCATCTCCTGGTAAAAATCTCTGACCATTAATCGGTCGTCCACTGTTTTTCCCGCGCAAATCCCGGTCCGGATCGGCTCCTCACGAAATTTCTCAGGGAGTTGATCCATCGCTTGGGTCAGTCCCAGTCGAATGTTGATCACCCTTTCCAATGTTACAATCCTCTCACCTGCTGTAATTAGCTCTTCTTGTCTAAGATCCCAGTTTAAATTAGTCTTGAGTAAATCAACCGGATGTTTAAGCGTAAAATCATTCAAAATAGAAAGATATGGAATCTTGCATAATCCAAGAGAATCCAGCACACCGCTTACGCTAGCTGTATAACGGACCATCCTGCCTTTACCCTCTTCGTCAAACCGGTCCCCGATGCCTTCATCTCCAAATATCTCTTTTGACCTTCTAGGATTATAGCCGCACTCAAGACTAGGATAAGGATTGGAGAAATCCGCACCTCGGCTGCTAATAGCATAGCCTAGACCAGTTCCTTTGAAACCGCGGGGATCCATGGATGTCATGGCCATCCCCTTGACATGAAAAGCATATTTTTCCGCGGGTTTTCCGATACGCAATGCAGCCTCCGGAATTCCGTCCGCCAAAACATCCCCCAACCATGAAGACCGAAAGGCTATTTCGCGCGTCAGATTCTCCATCTGCCGGAGATCCCCCCATTGCAGCTGCTCATTCTCCGTTTTTTCAGATGATAATATATGCCTTTGAGAAAGGTCGATGGCATAAGCCACCAGACTCGCAGCTTCAATGGAATCCAACCCCCATCGGTTGCAGAGGCTGTGCAGATACACAGAAGCATAAACATCAGGATTACCGCATTTGGCCCCCCAGGCAGCCATTGGCTCAAACGGGGGCCTTTCCCCCTCAAAGCCACTGTTCTTGCCTTCTGCGACGGTTATGGATGCCTTGCAGCGCACAGGACAACGATAGCAACTTCCATAATGAGCCGGAGCCTCTAAAAGACGGTATCCGTTGGATGAATCTACTGCTTCAAACTGGGGTTGTCTGTAATTATATGCTGGCACCGCCCCAAAATCATCCAACCATTTTACCTGGCCTGAATCACCATGAACATACCACTCCTGAAAACTTTCATGTTCAGTTACCATACGAGCATGTTCTGAAGATATTTTTATCTGGTCTTTCGGGAACCGGATGGCTCTTTTGCTTTTTGAAACAGCAAAGCCTTTCAAGTTTTTACTTCCCAACACTGCACCTAATCCAGTTCTTCCGGCAACATCTCCTTTTCCAAACATAACAGCTGCTGAGCAAACGAGATTCTCGCCAGCTTGACCAATTACTGCCACCTGTGCTTTCTCGTCATTCAAATCAGCCCGGATTTTCTTTCGGCTTTCATTGGTATCTAGGCCCCAGACTTCTTTCGCTGAGCGAATCACCACCCCAGAATCACTCAGTGAAATGTAGACGGGATTTGCCGCCTTTCCAGTGATGATCACTGAGATAATTCCTTTCTTCTTCAGCTCCACCCCCCAATATCCACCTACATTTGAATTGCCAAGAAGCCCGGTCAGAGGAGACACAGAAGTAAGCTGTATACGAGAGGATGACAAAGCCGCTGTGGCTGTTAATATCCCTGCTGAAATCAGCAGGGGGTTCTTTGGGGAGAAAGGATCGATTCTGCTGTGGATCAAATCCTTGGCCCACCATGCATTTAATCCGCGGGCACCCAGATATTTTTGCAGTACTTGTTCTGGAACATTTTTGAAATGGACTTCCATTGCATCTAAATCAATACACAAACAACGTAATGATTCCTTCATAGTTAGACTCTCCTAGCTAAATTTATTTTTTCCGAAAATACCAACCTTTCTATTAAGAAAGCTACACCCAACACCCAAAAAAACACAGGTAAGCAAGCTTTTAAAGCAGTAATTCAAGAACAAGCAAAATATCTTTGAAAGAAAAAACAGAGAAAAAAAGAAAGACAAAATCAAGGAGAAAACGGCCGTCACTCGCTACATTTGTCTGCGGTTGTCATAGAAATAGATATTGCAAATACTACTGTTAAGTCCACAATACGCTGATGTAGACCTACAGTTAAACTACTTTGGTTGTCTCTGTTGTGAAAAGACTTCTTTGCATACTAGCAAATGAGAGGATAAGACCCTGAGCTAATTCCTAAACATTTTCTCGTATGTGGATGTTAATCAAAAAGTTTACCACCTGATATTGAATTTCTTTACCACCATGACCGTGAATTAATTTACCAATAACCGGTCTTTTGACAATCAATTAATTACCACCATTGATACTCAAAAAGTTTACCAGTTGACACTGAATTTATTTGCCACTTTATTTCTAAGAAAGCGTATCCGTTCTCCCTCAATATCTGTGGTTACTTCTTCAAAACTGATCATCTTCAAAGAAACAATGACTCTTTCCTATTTCTAACCTAGCCCTTTATCCAAATTTGAGTACGTTATTGCTCAGGACCGATTCAGTTTTTCGGTAAAAAGACCATAAAAAACTATCTTTTGTAGCCATCCACGCCGCATGGAGTCATCTCCGGCAAATTTGTTTTGCCATTTGAATGATTCTTCCTTTCTCGGACTGACAGGCTGGCCTTTTTCTCTGCACAAACAAAGTCACCAGTATCTCTCTCTACCTGATACTGACTCGTTATGAACTCAGATCACTAAATGCGTCTTCTATGTCACCAATAAGGTCATCGATGTGTTCGATTCCTACCGACAAACGCAAAAGTCCGTCTGTAATGCCGATGGTTTCCTTCACCCCGGGAGGCAGAGAAAGGACCGACCCCCATACCGCTGGGTAGGAGAGCGTTGTTTTTACCCCGCCCAATGTAGGTACAAATCGGATCGTTTTTAAAGACCGGATGAACTGCTGAATGGTTTCTTTTTCGTCCCCGAGATCAAAACTCAAAATACCTCCAAAACCGCCGGTGAGCATCCGTGACGCCCGATCATGTCCGAGATGACCTGTTAAGCCAGGATAGAAAACTTTCCTGACTTGGGGATGCTGCTGGAGATATTTAGCTAGTGCCCAGGCGTTTTCACATTGTCTTGTAACGCGCAAGCCCATAGTTTTCATGGATCTATGGATCATCCAGGCATCATGAGGGCTTAAAAAAGAACCATAGATAACAATTCTTTCTTTAACCTTTTGGATAAAATCATTTTTCCCTACAATGACACCTCCGGTGGCATCGTTATGTCCGTTAATAAATTTGGTGCAGCTGTGAACCACGATATCCACCCCAAGAGTGATCGGATTTATCAAGACAGGTGTGGTAAAAGTATTATCAACCATCACCAGCGCATCTCGCCTATGGGCTTCCTGGACAACATAGGGGACATCGATCACTTGCAGGGTAGGATTGGTCAATATTTCCGTCACAACCAGACGAGTATTCGGCTGAAATGCTTCTAGATAAGATTTTTCATTATCTAGATCCACTAAGTCACAGGTAATACCCATATCAGGAAAATAATCGAGAAAAAGATTGAGGGTTTCAGAGTATATGTAGTCAGAAACAATCACGTGATCACCCGGTTTCACAGCTGAAGTAACAGCGGCGTAGATGGCGGCCATCCCGGCTGAACAGACAACCGCAGCCTCACCCTCTTCAGCCGTTGCCAAGGCTCCGGATAACGCTGTGTGGTTGGGGGTGTTAGAACGTGCATATTGAAAATTGGCCGTATGACCTGTCTCCATCTTTTCCAGGTGATCCAAGTCGTCTATGGAAAAAGCTGTAGACGGATAAATAGGTAAAGCATCAGGTATATTCCGTCCCAAATCCACAGACTCCCAGTCATGAAGAATTTTCGTCTCTTTTTTTCTTTTTCTCATAATACCCTCCTTGTTTTCCTGCCCTTTTAACTAAAATAGCCGTCGTTTCAAATCTATCACACTTAATAGCAAAGTATTAGTTCGCACCATTCTTTTTCTGGATTACAACCAGATTGTCTGGAATCTAAATACTCTATTTAATGAAATACACTCAATGACATCTTTTCTCCTAAACAGAAAGATCACTTTAGCTGAAGGTCTTAGATCAGTATTCTGTAAAATTTGTGAAAGGGATCTCAATTATTTAACATTCGTCATGCAAAATCTTTAAAAAAATCCCGCCGTAAAGACAGGATAAAAGTTTTCAATCTTTCTTTTCGATCATCCTTCGAAACGAGAGAAAAATAGGCAGGGGAACGATAACCCAGGCAAAACTTTTGATCATATTGTTTTTGGCCCGCCTTATCTGCTGCTCTTGATGCGCAGAGATCATTTCATCATACTGCTCCCTCAATTCTTCTCTGGTAGGAGGGTCTTCGGGAGATTCAATCCTTTCATGAATTTCTCGTTCATAGGCCATTTCCCGAACCCTCGCGTAATCCTCGAAGGCCTGGTAATGAGGCGGTGGCGCAACCATGTCAGCAAAATTCATGACCACACCCACGCTACCGCCAATAACCATCATCAAGGTTGCAAACAAAACTAAATAAAGATATACACTACGCACCACATTATCTCCTCCTCTGTTCTTACCCCCCACAACACCGACAATAACTAAAACGAGAATTAATAAAAACCCTAGCGGAATTAGTAATGTTAAAAAAGTATTCGCCAATAGAATCACATCCTTATTTATCAAAGACGAAATAACAAATCAGCAAGTTCCCACAAATTCAAACTCAAAAATCGTTTCAAGAAAGCCTGAACAAGCTTGTCACTTTCTCTTAGACCTTGAATAACAGCTACCTGATGTTTGTTTTTTGTATCTATCCGCCGTGAAGTTTACCAGCGATTATTCTTTTTGAGCATCCAGGTGCTGTTTGACAAACCTCTTTTTATACTGGCTTTTGGCTTTTCTATTTTCCTTTAATCGAAGATATTTTTCTTCGAAGACAGGAACCTCTTCACGGTAAAAGATGCCCACGGGAATTTTCTTGTCCAATGTTTTATAGTCCCACTTTCTGATTGTCTTTAAAGCCAGGTCGAAGTCTTTTAAGTCATCCGCGGCAGTTTCTTGGACATGCTCATCATAGTTTTCATAGAGATTATTAAAAGTGACGCATACTTGCAGTGCATCGACCACCGAAAAACCTTTATGCCAAAAAGCTTCTTGCAAGACATTTCTGAAGTGATCTCTGTTTTTCGGGTAACTGCGAGCAATGAATGTAGCACCACTAACCAGCAACAACTCCAAGGGGTTAAAAGCATCTTCTTTGGCACCGTCAGGCATCGTAACGCCCGTAAAAGATGATTGAGAAGTAGGTGTGAATTGTCCGGTTGCCAAACCATAAGTTCTGTTATTATGCACTACTACGGTTATATCCGCATTTCTTTTGGCCGCAAAAACGAAATGCTCCAATCCTTCTGCATAACTATCTCCGTCTCCCACAAAACAGATGACCTTGTTGTCCGGATCTGTTGCTTTAATTGCTGCCGCAGCCGGAATGGCCCTACCATGCAGTGCATTAAAACTATTTATGTGCAGATAGTCAACAATTTTGGCATGATTACCAACACCGCTTACCAGAATAAGTTTTTCCAATGGAAAGTCATTTTCTTTCAATTCTTTAAGTAAAAACTCCACAGCATTGAGAATCTGGAAATTCCCGCATCCGGGACACCAGGTAATTTCTGCATCAGTACGAAAATCATTCATTTTATCACCTTCTTTACTTCGTTTTCCAGTTCTTCCCTCGAAAAGGGCCTGCCATCAAACTTTCCAATACGGTGATCCACGGTAATACCATGCTGCTGTAGGAGCATCGCCATCTGGCCTTGGTAATTCATCTCCGCGCAGATAACTTTTTCTGCTCCTGATAAAGCCTTTTTTAGTTCTTGTTCTGGAAAAGGAGCCATGACAATCAATTGAATAAATTTCAGGCCCAACTTATCCGAGACTTCCAAGCATGCGCCTTTATTTGAGCCCCATGATACCAAAACTATATTCCCTTCCCCTGTTGTCTTCACGGGCTCATAGTCGGCAATTTCATCGACCATGGCCTTTACTTTGCGAAATCTTTTAGTAACCACAGCGCTTGCGTGTTCTGATTTTTCACTAGTCAGTCCATACTCGTCGTGAACATAGCTATTCGTTTTTACCGCCTGGTGGGCCAGAGGAGGATGAGCCAAGGGAGAAACTCCTGATGATGTCTGCTCGTAGCGTTGATATGTCCCTTTTTTGTCCCATTCAGGTATTTTTACCTCCGGTATCAAGGGAATTAATTGGGCATCGAAACTGTAACTATTCAAGCAAAGTGTTTTATCGACCAAAATGATCGATGGTATTTGATAGGTCCATGCCAAATTGACACTCAAAGCGGCCCAGTAGAAGGCCTCTTCCGCATCGCCCGGTGCGGCTACCAATCGAGAAAATTCGCCGTGTCCCGCACTTAAAGCGAAACTGAGCTCTGACTGAGCTGTATAGGTGGGCATACCGGTACCAGGGCCACCTCGTTGTCCTAAAATGATTACTGTGGGAAGTTCAGCTTGTCCGGCCAGGCTTAAAGATTCAGTCATCAAACTGAATCCTCCGCCAGAAGTACCCACAGCCGCTTTAACCCCCATATAAGCATAACCGAGAGCCTGCATGATGACGGCAATTTCACTTTCAGGTAAACTTACATGGAGCCCCAGTTCCTTTTCATGTCTTGCCATAAACTCAAGAATTGGCGAGGTAGGGGTCATCGGATAGGCGATATATGCCTCAACATCAGCCTCCAAAAGCCCTAGACTGATGGCATCACTTCCTGTAAGAACCGGAAGCATTGATTTATTTCCTTTATTGATAGTAAACATCGGCTCAACAGCTTCATAACCTTTTTTGACTGCGTTTTGCAAATTTTTGTTCTCGCCGTCTTCTTCTAATGACCAAGTTTGCAACAGCCGTTTGAAAGGGATTCCTATAGTTTTTACCAGCGCCCCCAGCATAGCCATCTGCTCTTGTTTGATATCTGCTTTCTCCTCTTCCAATAGTTCAGAAATGGGTATCCCCACAATCTTCTCAAGATCGGCCGAAACATTTTCCCGCCCGGAATTATACAGTACAACCGTTTCAGCATGCCAGCGATCCTTGTGGAAATCTATGGCATCCTGATTCAATGCCACGACAACGTCCACTTGATCAACATGTGCAGTCACTTTTTTCTGGGACATTCTCACTAAAACGAACTGATGCCCTCCCACAATGATCGAAGGATAGTCGTTATTCAAATAGACATAATAACCTAAGCGGCTGAACAACCTGCATAACAGAAGTCCCATTTCAAGTACACCATCACCCGTTCTCCCCCCCATAAGTACATTGAGTCGGTCCACCCCCATCACTCTCCTTTAATTTTGATCACTTTTGTTCTATCTCAACAGATTACTTAAGTGAAAATCGAGATAGTTGATTTAAACGCTGAGCGGCTTTGCAAGTTGACGTTTGCCTTCCTCTTTTCAGCTCTTTCATCGCTTAGCACTCATTCAATAGATGCTTTTTGCACGTATTCTGCCTATCCTTCTTGATTTTTCGTTTTTTTTGCTCCCTCATGCAGATTTTAGTATGAAAAGTTTGATCGTCTTGTAAAAAACCGTTTTATGAGGTGATTCCATGACCTATGATGCTGTGATAAGTGGCGGGGGAATAACAGGTTTAGTTTCAGCCGCCTTTCTTGGCTGAGCAGGACACTTATGTGTTGGTTTGCGAAAAAGAAAGCAAAATCGAAGGGATCGTCAGCTCTTTTGATTCAAAAGTTTCCTATTCGACGGCAAAATAAGAGCGATTGAAAACGCCAAAATTGTGATGCCCATGCCCCGTCAGTTGGAGATTGACATTTATTTTGCAAAAAGCACCGTCGCTATCGGGTTAGACAATGAAGTGATGTCTATTGAATCGAAGAAAAGTCTTTACACTTACCAGATTTTTTGATCCGCCATTTTCCCGAGAACAAAGATGATATTAAAGCCATTATCCAAGATATTAAATATATTGCCGGATATTTGAACATTCTCTGCGGCATAGATAATCCCTTGCTTTTGGACTTTAATAAGACAGAAAATACCTGTTCACAGCCACACTGCCGCGGACATTACAATGCTTGTCCACCATTGAAAAATTGAAAACTTCATACTCTTATTGCAGAGTATCTAGGTTTCTTCACGAAAAACCAAATTCTCATTGATATGGTTGCCCAGCATTTTTATCAAAAAATACCTGCTTTTTTCCCAATCGAGACCATGAATAGCAAGCCCCTCGAGACGATATGTTTCTGAATTGATCTGTAAAATTCGGTGTTGGCCACTTGCTATGAGTCGATTCGACAAAAACTAGGTCAAAAGGAAAGAGGCTAAATGGTTAACACAAAAAACCAATTAAAGCCTTCCTCTGTATATGGACAGCGTGTTGAATGAAGTCCGGCACAATTGATCAGCACATCGATTTTCGAGAATTTATTTACTATGTATAAGGGGTTTTCTAACTTGCTTTAAACTGCTGAAATCCGACAAAACTATATCAACCGGTGTATCATATCGCTTTACGGTTTTGTTTTTACTATCCTTGCTCTTTCGGATGGCGGCAAATCATAACTATCTGAGCTTTAGCCTTTGCCAATCTTTTTTGCGCTTCTAACCCCAGAAGTGGACCCTGTTGTGACACATGCTTTTTCTTATAAAGATACATCACTTATCTTTTGTTTTGCCCTGCGATTTGCAATAAAAGCAAGTTCATCTGGTAGTTTCAATCCTCTCATCTCTCCTCATTATCACCCGAAAAACCTGATCATAAACCACCGATACAAGGACCGAAAAACAGGGATCCCGTTGAATATATCGCCCCATAGATCATAGTAGTCTCGTTGCTCAATGATGCGGCCATCTTTATTTAGCGTAAGTCTGGTTGATCCGTATATGGGCGTACTGGGCGACTTCCGAAACGACATTGTCATTTTCCAATCCATCATAATCACATTTTCGTTCTTAACGATATCCTGAATATCCATCTCCAATTTTTGGCATCTTTTAGTTAGACGGCTGCACATTTTTTTGAAATTATCAATCCCTTCAATCTTTTGAATTGAATCTTGAAATACAATATCAGGATGATAATAGGGGAAAATATGAGCCCAATCCGGCTTCCCGAGAGAATTATATGTCTTAGACCATAATTCACGAACTCTTTTCGCTGTCAGATCATTTGAATAAGTGCTGTCTTCTTGCGCATCTAAACCGTTTCGCTTCATTGTCTCTCCACCTTTTCTTGACAATACAAATCTGTCACCAATATACCATTTTTTTCTATTACCAGCAATCAATGACAGCAAAGAAGACAGCAGAAACATACAATAGTGCAACTATTTTCAAGCTTTGACAAAACAGCTATACATTCCTACAGAAAAACAGGCTTTTTTGAAAACTTCGCCCTGTTCTGCAGCTAAATTCCGAAGAGAAGTATCATATTCCACAAAAAAATGCGGATAGATAAAATTTTCTCTATCCGCACTTATAGGATACCATAATAAAATAGGCCCTTTTTCAAAAGGGCCTGTTTTGCTGAAATTATGTTTAATGGTGCGGACGGTGGGACTTGAACCCACACGAGAATAATCCCACATGCCCCTCAAGCATGCCTGTCTGCCGATTCCAGCACGTCCGCACTTGAGCCTCACAAAATATTATAAACTTTTACTTTGAGAAAGTCAACAACAGAACACCAAGAAAAAAGGCAGGAAAACATGCATTATCGCGCCCAGAACCTTACCAGGAAATAAAAAGCAATCAACACCCCCATTAGAATTAATACGGCAGGAACGATCAATTGAAATGATGCGATCATAAACGCGATTAGATCTTTTGCGGTAAAGTCATCTTTCGGTGCTCCTTTATCATTGCTATTTTCTCTATCCTTTCCCACAGCTCATACCTCTTTTCTTTCTTTTTCATCAACCTTCCTTTACACTAACCAATTTTTCGTTTTTGGTAATCCCGGGGATCCGCCCTCTTTTTGCTATAGGTTTCCCATCGACCTCTTTTAAATCCATCGTCATGTCGATGGGTGAGGCACCTGAAATATAACTACCTACCCCAAAAGCATCAGCACCGGCTTTTCTTAACGATAGGATGCGGTCAGGATTGATGCCGCCGGAAACAAATACCTTCACATGAGAATAACCGGCCTGGTCAAGTCGGCATCTAACTTCGTTTACCAGCTCGGGAGTAACGCCCCCGCGTTCGCTTGGAGTGTCAAGACGTACCCCTTCCAACTTATCTTTCAATGCATCAGCGACCCGCAGGGATTCTTCTGCCTCATCTTTGAACGTATCGACAAGAATGAGTCTGGCAGCATCGGGAGGGAGGATTTCATTGTAGATCTCGGCCACCTCTACAGTATCACCGACAACAAGAAAAATGGCATGGGGGAGTGTTCCTAAAGGTTCCTCTTCCATGAATTTCGCTCCCAGAATGCAACTTGCCCCGTCAGCACCGCCCACCATAGCAGCTCTTTCCATTACAGGTGCTACCGCCGGGTGCACATGTCGTGCCCCAAAAGCCAGCACTCCTGCTTCTCCCGCTGCCTTCTTGCACTCTTGTGCTGCGGTTGCCCACCCACATGAGCTGGCCAAGGTTCCTAACATGGCTGTTTCATAGATACCAAAATCTTTATACGGTCCTTCAATTCTCATAATAACTTCTTTGCTCTCAAAGGCTTCTCCCTCTGGTACAGCCCAAACTCGAAGCGGCATATCCTTTAGCAAGGACAGTACCTCATCGTTACCAGCCATCAAGCCTCCCTTTCGTGGAAAAACCTCCGCCGTCACCACAGAATTCTGTTTCTTGGAGCCTCTTAGTATTTCTCTTGCTTTGACAAAATAGACGTCCGCTGTCAAGCCTAACAGTATCTCTTCATGGGTCGCAGAATAAAACAGTCTTTCTTTCTCAGGCTGATACTTTTTCACATCATTTAGTGTTTCAATTCTTTTGCTTTTGTCATCAGTCATCTCCATTCATCCTTCCCACGGCACCTTTCCAATCACAAACCCTCTTTCGGATCGAGCATATCACGATCGCAAACACAATATTTTCAATAACTCGATACCCTTTCCTATCCATTGTAAACTCGCTTATATGTGTTGTAAAAGTGTAAAACTCTTTCAATATAGTTTCTTGTCTCTTTAAAAGGTATTTCCTCAACGTTCTCAAGCGTACCATCCCAACGACTGCTTGTAAGCCAATGCTGCACATTCCCTCTCCCTGCATTATAGGCAGCTAATGCTTTGATGGTATCCCCTCCAAATTCATCTCTTAGATACGAAAGGTACCAGGTTCCCATATGAAGATTGATTTCCGGATTCTTAAGCTGTTCGGCTTCGAACCCAATCAAGTTGAGTCGTTCGGCTATCCATTGACCTGTCTCGGGCATAATCTGCATCAGCCCCACCGCTCCTTTGCCCGAGACTACATCCGATTGGTATTTGCTTTCTACTCTGATCACCGCCGCGATAAGCATGGGATCCATCTGGAATTCTTGTGCCTGACGGTCGATTCTGTCGCGATAATGAATCGGATGGATCATTCTAAGTAAAAAATTCATGTTGAAAAAAAGAAGCAAAATTGTCAAAAGGAACAGTGATCGAATAAATAAACGTCTCAACCAAATTTTACGATCCTTCATCAGCATCAGTCCTTGCTTTCCTCTACTTACAGCTGTTATCTATTTTCTTAAGCAAATCATCTATCATTGCGTGAACTTGTTCCCGTACCTCTTTCGGCTCTTGATTATTATCAATAATGGCATCTGCGTATTTTTCTTTCTCGTATAGCGGCATTTGCGATTGTATTCTCTTAGCGGCTTCTTCCCTGCTGATCCTGTCTCTTTTCATCAGTCTTTGAATTTGACTTGTTTCGCTAGCCGAGACCACCCATACCCGGTCAACAGATTTGTATAATCCCACTTCAATTAGTAGAGGCACCTCTAAAACGATCAGTCCTTTTCCACCTTGATCCTTTCTTTTTTCATCGACTTTCTCGAACATCCTTTTTCTTATTCGCGGATGCGTTATTTTATTCAATCTTTGCCGCGCATCCTTATCGGAAAAAATGATTCCTCCTAGCTTCTTTCGATTCAATGTGCCATCCTCTTTAAGTATGTTGGGACCAAACTCCTCGTTGATTTCCCCCAGTGCTGGTTTCCCGGGCTCAACAATTTCGCGAGCCACTTGATCCGCATCAATTACTTTAATTCCTTTTTCTTTTATAAAACCTGCCACGGTGCTTTTGCCGGAGCCGATTCCACCGGTCAGCCCAATCACTAACATTGTTCCACCCACATCTCTTCGATCTTATTCTGACTTCTTTTAAAACATGCCTTAATCATTTATTTTCATTGAGGAATCTAAAGGCCGCTTGCGACAAGATGGCACACCCGAGGGGAAGGACATCCTCATCAAAATTGTATTTTGGATGATGAGCTTGTCCGGTATTCTTATCCGGATTTCCCGCCCCCAAGAAAGCAAAAGAGCCGGGCACCTTTTCTAAATAATAAGCAAAGTCTTCACTGCCCATTACCGGATGAGGAGGATAATTCACCTTGTCCGCGCCCAGAACATCCGAAGCTGCTTCATCAAGCAATGCGGTCACCTGCTTATCATTTTGAACAATCGGATAGCCTAACCTATAATCTAACTCATAATCAGCTCGAAAGGCATTGGTGGTCCCCTTGACTATTTCCTCCACTCTCTTAGGGAGCATCTTTCTTATATCAGGATCCAAACTTCTTACTGTTGCTTCGAGAACCGCCTTTTCCGCGATGATGTTATTGGCCGTTCCGGCATGAAATGTACCAACCGTAATTACAGCCGAATCCACCGGCTTAATCTCTCTGCTGATAATCGACTGCAGGGAAGTCACCACATGGGAAGCTGTAAGTATGGGGTCTATGCAATCCTGCGGAGCTGCGCCATGCCCGCCCCTACCTTTTATTTCGGCGGTGAAACTATCTGATGCGGCCATCATTGGCCCTTCTTTTAAAGCAATCTCTCCAATGGGCATGGATGCCCATATATGAACAGCGGCAATGGCATCCACCTTTGGGTCCTCTAATGCACCTTCTTCAACCATCACTTTAGCTCCTCCGCCTCTTACTCCTTCTTCCGCTGGTTGAAAGATAAATTTGACATTTCCTTTTAAGTCTTCTTTCATCTCAGCTAAGATACGAGCTGCCGAAAGAAGCATAGCCACATGGCCGTCATGCCCGCAGGCGTGCATAACGCCAGGTTTTTTTGAAGCGTAAGGGAGATCCGGATTCTCTTCATCCATTTTAAGAGCATCCATATCGGCTCGCAGCGCAATCGTTTTTCCCGGCTGCTGCCCTCTTAACAATCCTACTACCCCTGTCTCAGCTACCCCGGTTTCGACTTCAATCCCAAGGGACTTTAGTTTTTTGGCTACCATCTCGCTCGTTCGAAATTCTTCAAAACCCGCTTCAGGATGCATGTGCAGATCTCTTCGCACCTCGATCATGTCTTGTTTGAGCTCTTCTGCTCTTTCTTTAATCTTTTCCATCATTTCTATTCCCTCCATTTTTAGCTTCTACTTTTTCTACATCATGCCAGTTAGGACCCATTTTCAAATCCACCTGCATAGGAACATCTAATGCATAAGCTTTTTCCATTTCTTCTTTGACCAAAGTTGCTGCTTGCTCTTTTTCTTCCTCTAAGACTTCGAAAATCAACTCATCGTGCACCTGAAGAAGCATTTTAGTCTTCAACTTTTCGTCTTTTAACCTTTTTTGAACATTCACCATAGCCAGTTTTATTATATCGGCTGCACTTCCCTGTATAGGGGTATTCATTGCCGTTCTTTCGGCAAATGATTTTAGATTATAATTGCGGCTGTTGATTTCAGGTAAATATCTTCTCCTGTTAAAAATCGTTTCGACAAAACCTGTCTCCCTCGCCTCCTTTATGTTTTTATTCATGTACTGCTTTACTTTCGGGTATCGATTAAAATATTTATCAATGTACTCTTTGGCTTCTTCTCGGGAAATTTTGAGATTCATTGACAGTCCGTAATCACTGATCCCATAAATAATCCCGAAGTTGACGGCTTTTGCTTTATTCCTTAAGGATGAAGTTACTTTATCCATCGGCACATGAAAGACTTCAGAGGCAGTTCTTGTATGGATGTCTTCTCCTCGGTGAAACGCCTCTAACAATGTATCATCTTTTGACAGATGTGCCAAAACACGAAGTTCAATCTGAGAATAATCAGCGGCCAGAATGGCCATTTCTTTTGATTCTGTGGAAAAAGCTTTCCTTATTTCTCTTCCCATTTCGCTTCTAATAGGTATATTTTGAAGATTAGGTTCTGTACTGCTGATTCGTCCGGTAGTGGTAATGGTCTGCTGAAAGCTCGTATGTATTCTTCCCGTCTCCTCATCGATGAGTGCTGCAAGACCCTCCACATAAGTGTTTTTAAGCTTCATAATCTGTCGGTATTGAAGTACCTTGTCGGCAATGGGATACTTTTTGGCTAAAGAAGATAAAACTTCCACATCGGTCGAGTAGCCGGTTTTCGTTTTCCTGCCTACCGGTAGTTCAAGTTTTTCAAACAAAACATTCCCTAATTGTTTTGGTGAATTTATATTAAATTCAGTGCCGGCTAACTCATGGATTTCGCAAGCTAACTCTTCACTGCTTTTTTGAAATTTTTTCTTCATCTCTTTAAGTTGATTAAGATCTACATAGACGCCTGCTATTTCCATCTCGGCCAGCACTACTGCCAAAGGCATTTCCATTTGAGAAAACAAAGGTTTTTGGTCATTTTCTTCTAATCTTGCCATCATTTTGTCCTGCAGGCGAAAAGCGGCATTTACTTGCTGAGCCTGGCTGTATTCCTTGCTTTTAAAAGCATGGTCCTGATCGTACTCTCGATCTACTTCGTCAATATCATAGCGGTTTTGCCCTGGATCTAGTAAATAGGCTGCAATCTCTGGGTCAAAGGCAATTCTTTCTAATTCTATCCCCTCTGCCAGCAAAGCTTTATATGTCTTTTTTGCCTGGTAACAGCAAATATCCGTATCCGGATTCTTTACATACTCAAAAAAATCTTGCATGAACTTTTCTTCTTCTCTGTTTTTGGAATGTATTGATAAGGCATATACTTTGTCCGTATCAAAACAGATGGCCAGCTTTTCCTGGTCCTCTTCATATCCTACAGCCACTTTTTCTCCCTCAAAAACTTTTGTAACCTCTTTTAAGTTAAACTCATGAGCGATAAAGCTGTCCTCTTGCTTTTCATTCTCTCTATCTTCATTTGTAATGCCGGCCTTCTGTTCAATTCTTTTCGTTAAACTCTTAAATTCTAAATCATGGAAAAGAGATATGAGTTTTTCATAATCCGGCTTTTGGGCCGTGCATTCAAGCAGATCTATCTCAATGGGCACATCCCTGACGATCTGCGACAGCCGGCGGCTCAAAAGCGCTTGCGAAGCATAATCTTGAAGATTTTCTTGAAGTCGTTTCCCCTTTATTTGATCAAGGTTTTCCAGCAGACGATCTATGGTTTTGTGCTCTTTGATCA
>SLNR01000131.1 GCA_007132905.1 Candidatus Sumerlaeota bacterium
GATGACGATGAGTCAATTGTAGAAGATCGCATTCTAAAGCTACAAGAGCTAAAGAGTTTTCCCTTCACGGCACTTGAACTTGCTTCAGATGTAGATGAGGAAGCGGTATCTGAAGTTTTCGTACGCATTAATAGCAAAGGCACTCCGCTTAATCAGGCTGATTTTATATTAACCTTGATGTCAGTTTTTTGGGACGAAGGCCGTACTGCCCTTGAGAAATTCAGCCGAGAATCGCGCAAGCCTTCAACAAAGATAGCTTCCCCTTTTAACCACTTTATTGAACCATATCCCGACCACTTGTTGCGTGTTGGCGTGGGTGTTGCGTTCAAACGTGCGCGGCTAAAATATGTGTATTCAATTTTAAGGGGCAAGGATCTGGAAACTGAAAAGTTCAGTGATGAACGCAGGGAGCAGCAATTTGAGCTGCTCAAAGATGCTCAGAACCGCGTGCTTGACCTGCAGCACTGGCATGACTTTATGAACTGTATACGGCAGGCAGGTTTCCGTAACAGCAAGATGATCAGTTCACAAAACAATTTGCTTTTTTCCTATATGCTCTATTTGATCGGCAGAACTGAATATAAGGTTCCGGAGTTTAGCTTGAGGCAGATAATTGCGCGCTGGTTTTTCATGTCGTCAGTTACAGGTCGTTTTACAGGTTCCCCTGAAACGGCGATGGAGTTTGACCTAGCTCGCCTGCGAGATGTGAAAGACGCCGATGAGTTTATCGAAGCGCTCAACAATATTTGTGGTATTGCAATCACAGGGGATTTTTGGATTGTTTCACTGCCCAATGATCTAGCAACCTCATCACCACGTAGTCCATCATTATTTGCTTACCAGGCAGCTTTGGTTCTATTAGATGCCCGGGCTTTGTTCTCAAAGATAAAGGTTGCCGATCTCCTCGATCCATCTGTGCATGCAAATCGAGCGGCTGTGGAGCGTCATCATCTGTTCCCGAAGGGCTACTTAAAAAAACTCGGGATAGACTCTATTCGCGATACAAATCAAATTGCAAACTATGCTCTTGTTGAATGGGGCGACAATTCAAATATAATATCTGATCAGGCACCGAATGAATATTTGCCTAAGATGAAGGAGCGTTTCCGCAACCAGGAGTTAGTAGATATGTACTATTGGCATGCATTGCCCGATGGCTGGGAGAATATGGAGTATCAGGAGTTCTTACGTCGCAGGCGAGAGCTTATGGCTGGGGTAATACGCGATGCTTATTTAAAGCTTACCGGGGAATCTAACGAAGAAGCACAAACTCAATCAGTGCCGGTGGAGCAACTTATAAATAACGGAGAAGCTGTTACAGTGGAGTTTAAATCCACATTAAGGATTAACCTGCACACCAAGGAAAAAGATCCGCGCATCGAGTTATCGGTACTAAAAACTATTGCCGCTTTTGTAAACAGCAGCGGAGGCACATTGATCATTGGGGTAGCGGACGATGGCACCTCTGTGGGCTTAGAAGCAGATTGCTTCGCCAGTGAAGATAAAATGTACCTGCACTTGGTAAACTTAATCAGCAGCCGCCTTGGGCCACACCACATGATCTATATACACCCAAGGTTTGATGAATACCAGGATGCCAGGGTGATGGTTATAGAGTGTTTGCGCGGCAAATCACCGGTTTTTGTGAAAGACGGTCCTAACGAACGGTTATACGCGCGAACCGGGGCGGCGACGACAGAACTGTCTGGCAGCCAGATGCAGGATTTTATTAACCAGCGGTTTGGAATTTGAGAAAAGTCATACCAAGCTAATACCGAATTGGTCCTATTCGACCTGCTTCCCTAGTCCGATTTCGAGCTATCCAAAAGAACGGCGGCAGATCAAGAAGCCGGCTCGCAAGTTTTGCTAACTATTTTGCTAACGGACTGCACCACATAGGGCAAAAAAGAGTGGTATGCAGTAATCATAATTCTCGATGAAACCCTTACAGAATAATCAATTATGGGATTATACAATCTTGCATATAACACATAAAGGCTGACTCTTAATCAGGGTGTCCCGGGTTCGAGTCCCCGATGGCCTACCAATAGAACATAGATTACCACGGGCTTTTAGAGCACCGTGTTTTTTTTATAAATTAGCACATTCATAAAAGTGTGCCAATAGTTGCAAGTTTGTGGATTAACTCTCTCGAAAGCAAAAAATTATTAGTATTTTTTCAATCTGTTTTCAAGAACAGCCACCAGAGTACGTTGTTTAAAATGGTGGTCTGATCTATTTAGTTGACTGTCCATTAAGCACCGAAGGTGAGTTAGCTAATGAAAAATCTATGAGTGAGAATTCAAGTTAAAGGTTTCCAAAGATATTATGCAAAAATTTGTTCAGTAAAGTAGGTGCCAGAAAAAAACATTGTCTCTAGACCTATAATGTCATAGTGGGCATTAGAATATCGATGTTAGGGAAGCAAAGCGCTTTTCAATCAAGGAAAAAAGCTTCTTGACAAAGCGCTTTTGTGTCCTGGAGCAAGAAAAAGAAGCTCCGTGGAGAATGATATTGCATAATAGTTTGAGGTGCTTGTAAAATTAACAGTCATCTAACTGGGAGATCAAAAAATGTTACAGTTTTTATATTGTTGCAGTGGATGACTGCTATGCATAAGGGAATCAAAAATCTACAGAGTCAATAGAACAAAGTTGTTTGAAGGGATTTTATGGTTTAGACCTCATAGATAAAGAAGATTGTACTAGTAAGACGGAGAGATGAAATCATGACAGGACTACATAAATATTTGGAAAAGAATATAAAAAGCCACTCTGCAGAGTGGCTCAACTACAAAGAGACCTAAAGGAATGGCCAGCGGCGCATTTCTCCAGGTCTCTTTTCAACAGGCGGCAGTTAGCCTGTCCCTGTTTAGGAATAAAAATGGGTCTGCACTGAGTCCGAAAACCGCCACTTTCAATCAGAATGACCTGTCAAACAGTGGCCGGAAGGAACAAAACCTCAGAACTTGTTTATTCCACTGCCGTTATGCTCTCTGCCTTTAAAGGCGTTTTCCTGTCTGCCTGCCTTTGGTTCCTTTCGGGACCGGCAGAGCTAAACAGGTAGCGCTTTCTTGCCAGAGGCGATAATCAACAGTAAACGGAATCGGCATCTAAAACGGAATCGTATGAGCCGAAGATGCGAGCCCATCTTTTCCTGATCTGCGCTTGCATCTGTGATTTTACTCACAATACAAATGCACAGTCTCAGAAAAATCGTTCCTTTTTTGCCCAAATTCTATTGGTTTTTGTCCCCCGTCTTCCTGAAAAGAAAGACTTTTCGATCAGTGCAGTCCCTGTATTGTCATTATAGCAGATTGATTTACAAAGTCAACGTAATTTATCAGAAAATTAGAACAATAAATAAAAATACAATGCGGGAGCCGGGGAGAGGGCTTGCATCAAGGCCTAGAAGGGAAAAATATTTTTTTATGCAGATTTTGACACGAGCGAGAATTAAGATTTGAAAGACGAAACGGGATCGTGATCATGATGGACGGGATGGAACAAAAGAGAATGATTGTGAGTTTCAAAGCAATAAACTTTGGTGTCGCGAACAATTTATTGCCCTGAAGGACTCATGCACTTGAGCATATTCTCCCAGGGAAAAGTACCTTCTTTTCTTTATATGGAGATAGTACTAAGGAAAGCCGCAGCGAATTAGTAAGGTTCAAATGGTATTTCAAAGTTGCTGCAAAATGGAGAGGAAGCGTCATTTGAGAATCAAGCTAATTCTGAATACTCCTAGCAGATGAAATATCCCCGGCTAAAACAAAGCCTTTTCTCCCATTTGTTCGTCCCTCTACCCTGCTGATTTCGAACAGTTTTGAATTTTGGCTCGTTTTGCGGTCTTATCCATCATCTCGGGTCTTTTATGTGGTACCTGTTCGCCAGGCCGGGAGGTTGCTGACGGCTTTCTTAAGATTTTTCGTCGCCCAGGATACCCTTGCTTTAAGTTATGGGTTTGTCACTGTTAAACCGTACTCAGGATTTTTACCCGTTAGATTGTGCCCGTGCCGAATGCACTAAAAAACCGCCGGATATTGTTTCATATCCGGCGGCGAGAGAGAACGAATATACAACGTGCGGGCTTTTATTTGACGGCCAGTACTTTTTTTATGGCCGTTATGCCGATGTCTAGTTCTTCTTTTGTGATTGTGAGGGGAGGTGCAATGCGTATGGTGTCTTCGTGGGTCTCTTTGCAGAGGACACCTTCATGCATGAGCATCTCGCAGTACTTTCTTGCGCCGCCGGCTTCAGGTTTCAATTCTATCCCGACGAACAAACCTTTGCCTCGTATATCTTTAATAAGGGGATTGGCAATTGTTTTCAGCTGCTCCAGTAGATATTCACCGAGGCGCGCCGAGTTTTCTGTGAGATTTTCATCGACCAGTACATCAAGAGCGGCTATGCCGATGGCTGAAGCCAGAGGATTGCCCCCGAATGTGGAACCATGGTCGCCGGGGGTGAACACACGCATCACGTCATCATCCGACAACATGGCGGATATGGGATAGTAACCACCGCTCAAAGCTTTGCCAACAACAAGAACATCAGGACGTACCCCTTCATGTTCGCAGCAGAAGAATTTGCCTGTCCGACCAAACCCTGACTGAATCTCATCGGCAATTAACAGGACATTGTTGGCAGTTGCCAGCTCTCTGAGCTGTTTGAGATATCCTTCCGGCGGCACAATCACGCCAGCTTCGCCTTGGACCGGCTCGATGAAAATGGCCACCGTATTCTCATTCACTTTGTTCGCAACATCTTCATAATCACCATATTCGGCGATAACAAATCCGGGCGTAAACGGACCGTATCCATCTCTGTACTGATCTTCGGTTGAGAAAGATATTACGGTGGTTGTGCGGCCGGAGAAGTTGCCTGTAAAAGCGATTATTTCTGCTTTGTTTTCTGGCACCCCTTTAATCTTGTAACCCCACTTTCGGGCAGCCTTGATGGCGGTTTCAACCGCTTCTGCGCCCGTATTCATGGGCAGCGCCTTCTCATAGCCTGTCATAGTGCACAGCTTTTCCAAAAACATTCCCATCTGATCATTATGAAATGCTCTAGATGTCAGGGGGATGCGTTCAAGCTGTTCTAAAAGGGCTTCTTTGATCCGCGGGTGATTGTGCCCCTGATTGACGGCCGAGTAGGCGGCAAGGAAATCTAGATAGCGCTTGCCTTCCACATCGGTTACCCATACGCCGGATCCCTCTGCTATAACCAACGGAATGGGGTTATAGTTGAAGGCACCAAATTGTTTTTCTTTAGCAATGATTTCTTGTGTTTTCATGAGAACCTCCTATTGAATTAGTTTCTTAAATCCTCCGTTCACCGAAATAGACCTTGTTTCAACAGTGCGTGAAGAATTTAAGTGGTAACGGCCATATCCCACACTCCTTTTATAAGAGGAATCTGTTTTGAAGTTATGCCTATAAGTGAATGTCAGTAGAAGATAGTCGCAAAACGAAAGAGAATTTTTGGTCGCCACCTTGGAAAAGTTTCAACAAAACATAGTGAAAGTCCTTTTTCTGAAAGACGATTATTTGGTGGCTCATAGGAGCAAAGCAAGATATGAGTATCAAGAAAGAAAAGGGTCTTTTCCAATATGAGGGGCTTGGTTACATAAAACGCATTGTAAACGAGACCGGTTTTGCCATGAAAGGGTGTGCGATTTTGCTTTGCTGTTGGCGAGAGAAGAAAGAAAAGACGGGTTTATCTTTTGAAAAGTTTGATGCGAAAAAGATTAATGAAAAGAGGCAATCATTCGCTTCGGGATTAAGAGGAACAATAATGATCTTCAAGTCTTTGCCCGACTTACATTCTTTCCGACTTTCTATTAAGCAAAGAAAAAATTGCTTTAGAAGTAGCCGGGGCAGGCTTTCCTGACACCCGGGGGAAAAGCCGATTACCAAGTGCAGATAAATAAGTGGATTAGGGTTGCTTCAATGAATTCATTCTGAAGCGGATGGCCGGTGCCAAAAGGCTTTTGACTGAAGCAAAGGTGAGCGGGAAGGAATCTAAGGGAGTGCGTTCGCAACTTTGGTTTGGATGGATGATTTGGCCGGTATCCTTGAAGCAAACATAATAGCTGCGCTTATCTTGCGGTTAATACTTTTTATAAGCAGCATCTCCACTTTGATATGGATCTTGCGAAACCGAGTATGCCTTGGTCTGTGCTGTTTTGGCGCAGTACAGGAAGAGTGCTAAATGCCTTAAACAAATGCCTTAAACACATAGGAACACGATTTTCAAAGAGCTTTCGGCTGCAGTTGCTATGAGACAGGCCTAACCTGTGAATTATTTAGATTGACAGTGATCATTTCTATGTCTTTAGGGGTCTAATCTTTCCGGAAATGGTTACAAGGGCCGTTTTTTTGAGCAGAATCCATTCTTTTTGCCGTCTCTTTGGCGGTGGGGTAGTAAGCTGCATCAGTAGATCAATCGTTTTATGATCGCCTTCGCAGCGGTGACAGTTGGTGATGTTCAAATATTTTTCCATTTTCGGGCAGACCTTTAGCGTCAGGCCGTTTTTGCCAGGGCTGATCTTTTCCCCGTGGGTGACAATTTTTTTGAAAGAGAAAGATAATGCAAACACTGTCGGTAGTAAGGCAGGACTTACTTAGATACACGACGGTTATCTTTAACAAACAATAGGTTAAATTGGTGTGAAGCATTTTGTATTCCTTAAAAAGTATGAGCATCCGAGCATCATAACAGAAAGGGTATGAACTGTCGAAGTTTCCGGCCCGATCCTGCTTTAGTGGAGGCTTTTCAAATAAAAATGCCTGCTTTGTGGCGCAGGCATTTTCTGCTTTTCACAGCAAGGAAATGGTTTAGCTTTCAAAGTTAGTTGCGTTTGCAGCTTTAAGTTACCTGTGTGGTTAAGAATACAGGTAGGGTCATGTGGGATATTTGATCCTTCAGTTCTTCAATTTCGTCAATGTGATGATCTTCGTCGTTTAGAATTTCCTGCAGCATATCTTGGGTGACAAAGTCTCTTGCTTCACCGGCGAGAATAATCGCATCGTTGTAGGCTTTCACAGCCCCCATTTCAGCTGCAAGATCGTGGGTCAGCTGTTTTTCCACATCGGTTCCGATTTTGATTTCTTTAAGTTTGCTTACCACCGGCATGCCTTCCAAAAACAAAATGCGTCCGATGAGTTTTTCGGCGTGTTTCATTTCAGTAATGGCTCTTTTTTCCAGGTGCTCGTGCAGTTTGTGATAACCCCAGTCTTCCGCCATTTCAGAATGAACCATGTACTGGTTGATGGCGCTCAGTTCATCAGCAAGGAGAGAATTGAGAACATCAATCAACTCTTGATTTCCCTTCACAAAAATACCCCCTCTTTAGTTTAGATTGCCTAACTGAAGCCAAACATTTAAGGCAAAATAGATTTTCCCTAAAGCAGCACCTCCCCCACCAGACATGCACAGAAGAACAAGGTTATCTTGAATATTTTGAGTCCAAGATCTTTTTAAAGGTTATTGTTTTATATAAATTTTACCATATTATCCTCCATCATGCGGCTGATATTCCTTTCTTTTTTCGTGAACGATCTGATTTTTCCAAAAAAAGGCGCGTATTAGCTATGAGAATAGCATTATTTGGTTGAATGAAGTATGTTTCTGCCTAGATCTCATTGGGTGCAGTGTATAAAACGAGAAGTGATATACTAAAAAGCTGTATTTTGAATTTGTCTGTTTTCATCAGAAGAATAAACTAAAAGCAGAAAGCTTTAGCAGTGAGATTTGAAACGAAAGATCATGGAGTTTTTTCTCACCGGCTATACAAGGAAAACCATGAGAACCACAGGCATCATTCGTGCGATCGGCATACAAAACTGAAAAGGAAAAGATGATTCGGCGAGCAAACATGTAGCTGCGACGGCTCATCGGCCGACGATTCCCTTTGGCATCACCTTCATATGCTTGAAGCTTAATCAAAGGGCTTTA
This sequence comes from Candidatus Sumerlaeota bacterium, assembly GCA_007132905.1. Taxonomy (GTDB): domain Bacteria; phylum Bacillota; class SLNR01; order SLNR01; family SLNR01; genus SLNR01. The sequence continues at coordinate 7,959 of SLNR01000131.1, forward strand.
TGTTCCCCTAGTGGGAACATTTCTATTTTTTTCTCTCTCCTATGGTTTAAGACTCGCTTCGATTCCGCACAAATTTTTTGGCAGGAAGTACCTTGTTCTTGTGTTCTGCTTTTGTGTATTTTATGGTGGCTGGCCTTTTTGACTTACATGAGAGATGACAGCAAAGAGGTAAACCCCAAATGATGACCTGATCCGCATACCCATCTCGGCGGCATTCTTCTACAGCATCCAATGCAGCAGCTATTTATTTGGCGGCGGGGGTCCTTTTCAAATTTGAAATTGATATCTTCCGCTGTGGGGGCGATCGTTACCTCATTTAAGCACGATCATCGCAGCTTTGAACGCGCATTTGCTTCGTTTTAGGTAATTGATTTACCCCACGGGCCATGAGGGGATTATATCATTAGTGTTTTGCCTTATGCTTTTGGGCAGGAATTTAGGACTTGGAAAAGGAATTGAGTCACTGCATATTAGCAAACTTAGACTTGTGGTAACAAGTCAAGAGGGTAACGAGAGAAAGTTTCAAATAGAGAGTAAAATGCAAGGGAAAACGAGCACGCAAAGCAAACCCGAACAGTAACAAGAGAATATGTTCAGGATCGAGATA
>SLNR01000009.1 GCA_007132905.1 Candidatus Sumerlaeota bacterium
AAATTTACAGACCGGAGGTGATAAAAAACTAGTGGCCCCAAAACTTGAGTTGCATTTAATTCCAGTTAGTTCAATAACTAGCAGGGGGTAATTTTTGTTGCCTTTTTTCAAAAATCATAAATATTTTCCAGTTTTAAGGACTTGACAAATTACCGTGGGTCTTAATGAATCCCTTGATACTAAATTATGGAGCAATTTGATAAGATCCTCGTAAGTATATTCCTTAGACTAAATCTAAGAGGATCCCTGGGTTAATACTGCTTACTCTTCTTATCTCCTCGTCTGAGAGCCCTACATCCATAAGGCAGGCAATAAACTCCCTCATACCTTCCACCGGACTTGGCAGAGTATAGACTCCAAAGTCAGTGGATATTATGAAGTGCTCCGCGCCAAACTCCCGGATTAACTCTGCAACTCTTGGTACCCCCACAGCCATACCGGGTTCAGCTGGCGGACGCCGCTTGCTCTCACTTCTGTACTCTGGCTCTACATAGTAATGTGTTTTTGGTATGGTAGACGAGTGAGTGGGCCCTAGCCATTTTTCAATATAGGCACCCAGGGAAATGACTTTGGCCATTTCTTGACTAGACATGCCCCTTGTTGCGCAGTCAGAAATGAGAACCTTCTTAATTCCAAACTCCTCACTCAACTCACACAGCCGGATCGCTTCGTCTTTTGACACATGTCCCGTCACCAAATAGACATGAGGGTGAGCTGCGATAACCTCTAAGATCTCTTTTAAGGCCTTATCTGGAGGACCGGAGGAGATCTTGATTGCCCTGGCAAGCTCTTCTTCTGCGAACTTTGGGTACCTATCCTTAAGCAGTATAAATGACCCCTGTTCGTATCTACCTTCTTTCGATGCTTCATGATAGGTAGAGTGAGCACCAAAGCTCACAAACCTGGCAGGCTCTCCATAGTATAGAGCTGTGTTTACAGCACGGGCATTTAGTCCACCGTACACCGTGTTCAGAATTATTCCGCCATAAGTTCTAAAGTCATCAATAACATTGTTTACAAGCCAGGCAGTACCTGTGGACATATTAAATACATCCATAAATACAATGGCCTCCATGCCTGCATCTCTCGCTTCTACCGCTGCCTCTACAGGATCTACGCTCCTAGGGCTGCTTACTAGATGCGGACCTGCATGAACGTGAATATCAATTGCCCCTTTTAGCAACTCCTCACTTCTCTTCTTAGAACGTGACAGCCTCCAATCCAACAACCTCACTCCTTTCATGCATAATATGGCAATGCATCTATCTGTGTGATCTATACTCGATAAAACGGACACTCATAGTTGGGTTTGCTTCTCAACCGCTATGATGGATTCAGAAAGGATGAATCGCTAAGCATCCAATAATCCATCTATGGTCATGCCCAACAGAATCGGAATCATCATTCCTTTATTCTTTTTTGATTCGTTTTGAATCCATACCGATTAGTACCTTCACCTGTCTCCAAAATAGTAATATCTTAAGGGACTTAAATAATGTAATTGGACCTGGGTTTCTCTATCTTGGTGTCACTTACGCCGTGCAAAGAGTTTGTTCGCCGGATTTGAGGATACACTCCAGTTGGATCAAACTTTTGCTCCTATTTCATTTCAAGAGCTCCCCAACGACCATCCCGAAGTATTATAATGGCATCACCTCAAGATTTATTTGCCTCTATAGTGATACACTTTGCCATCGAAATAGTCCTTATATCCTTAGGTCTCTTGTACAGAGATTCAGATAAAAACCAAAAGCTAAATTACTTAGTAATTGTTCCTGTCTACTCTTAAGGACACAGTTATTAGCACCGGATTAAAATCTAGCAACACTGCCGGTTTGATTTTTGAGTTTATTTGTGTTTTCAACGGGGAAAGCCCGTGTCCGGATAAGTATGTAGCACCCTACTATTCGCTTGAGACCTGCTCCTTTACGATAAGGTTTTGTTTGGCTTGGAAGACAAGGCTGGTGATAAATTCGTTCCGGTTGGAGTTATCCCGGCCGTCGTAGTAAACTGAGATGATAGGGATGCCGATTTCATCGCTGATAGTTCCCTGTTGCGCCTCTACTACAGAGGCGGGCATACATGTAAAGGGCCCCACGAATATAGCCCCGGATATCTCTTCTCGGGCAGCCAAAGCCCTGGTGCGGCCAACCGTCAAGGGAGGTTCTCCGGCGGTATGTTCCGGGATATATTTTTCAGAGTGACTCCTGATCTCATGGACGGTGGGCTCTTCCCGGCCGTGCAGCAGTCTTGCCGCAGATTGCTGGAGAAGATGTTCATTACGGTGCGACAACCAGTTGGCGGCTGCATAACTTAACTTCTGAAAATAAAGAGACGGGCTTTTTCTGAATCCATAGTCTTTCTTGGCTTGGCGGTAGTTTGCGTACGCCGTGTAATTGAAAACCTCTGTAGCCGGAGAAAGGCAAACTTCTCCCCCGGCTTTTTCTATCTGTTTGATAATATCCTGGTTGCAACGGTCATCAAGACGGACGTAAAACTCGCCGGCCAACATAATCCGCGGTCGTACTTGACTTTTGTCACAGGGAATAGAGTCAAACTGTTCTGCCGCCTCCTTCAGTAATTTCTCCAGTGGTTTCAGATGGCTGCCGGTAAGAAGACTCGTCCATTTAAAGCGATGGTGGCGCATAATCGTATACACTTTCTCGCAATATTCGTTAAAAAGCACTTCGGCCGCACCTTTTTCCAACTCGTAAGGTCTGGTTTGATGCAGCATTTTATACAGCATGTCTATGGCCAGCATACCGTCATAGGCAGCGACAATAAACTCCGGGCCGAATCTTTTTACGATATCTTCACTCTTGAGCGCACAAATTTTCCGTTCACCGTAACCTGCGCGGTTCATGATTATAGATTGTGTCGGAGCATAAAGACCGAAGCGGCAGGGACCGCAGGCCCACGCCTGAAAGAGTACGACCCCGTCTTCTTCAAGCTCGTGCGGGTTGTTTTCAGCATAATCGAGAAAATCCTGTATGTTCTGAATAAACGGAAGGCATTCCTCACCGTTCGCATAACGGCGTGCCAATGTCATATCTTTGTCGGTGCTCCGGGGAATAAGTTCGGACTTAATGCCGTAATTCTCAAATAAGGCCACAAAAACGGCAGGGTGTTTGGTAGAGTCGGGTACGAGAATTTTTTTTAATTCCCTGTCACCGGCGGTTGTAATCTTTGCCGTAAAAAAGGGTGCAACAACACTCCTCTTCCGGGAAAGGCAGGTGTTTTTGAACGCTTCCAGCCTGGTTATCATCCCGGCAGGCGCGGTATGCTCGTCAAGGGTGAGCCGTAAATAGCCGGACACATTGTCCAGATAATGGCGGAGCATGGAGTTAGGTCCGCACCTGAAGGGGTCTTGAAGTACCAGGTGCAGCTGAGGAAGCCCGGTCTTTTCTGCTCTTTCATTGAAAAACTGCGCCGCAAGCGCCGCTGAAAGCATGTGCTGGAGCTGCACGGGATAGATGTTATCCATGTGCTCTGTTTTCTCCCTCATGTAACGCTCAAATTCCTCACGGTAAGAATCCAGGAAAGATGATTGGAACCTTCCCTCATACCAGCCGCACAGATATCCGAGGAGAAAATCCTGAGAGAGAGCAACCAGGCCCCGCTGCGCAGCGTAGGACATCAGGTCCTTGGAAATAAAGGGATCATACAGGGTATAGGAACGCCCTAAAATGAGGGTGACAACTGCATCGGGACTAGCGCTGAGACCTTCGATGATTCTGCGGCCTTCCTCTTCGATTCCCCGTTGGAAACTTTCAAGGGCGCGGTAGCCTTCGTCCAGTGCGCGCTGGTACGCTGTATGTGAGAAGCTTTTGCCGAGAAGTCTTTTGGCCACAGGCAGCATTTGTTCTCTGATACGTGCAGGTCCCTCCCGATAGTTCAGCTGTGCATTAAGCACTTTGTCCTCCGGAATATTCAGCGAGTGAACGACAACCCCTTTCATCATCATCAGCAGGGGGCAGCTTAAAGAGCGGGGCCACTCTTTTGCCCAGGGGAGAGGTTCCAGATCGATCACTTCGGGAATAAAGATATACTCAAGGTCCTTATCGACCAGCTCCCGGTAGTGACCAATCAGTACTTCTACAGGGAAACACATTTCGGCAGCAAGGTCCATCTTACCCTTTTCCAGTATCTCTTCACTAGACTCGCCGCTTAGTACAACTTTGGCCCCAAGGGACCTGAAGAAAGCTGACCAAAACGGGTACAGTTCATGGTAGAGACCACCGCAGGCTATTCCTACCTGCACCCCGTCTAAGAGCGGTTCGCCGGCAGCCTCGCTGAAAGCCTTCTCCCTGATTAACTGGTAATCCGGTAAGTCGCTGGATTGCTTTTTCTTTTCTAACTCCGAAAAGCGACCGCAGCGGTCACCATAAATAAATTTTGAACCGTCACTAAATTTGATCACATCGAGTTGGCAATTATGCTCATGGGAGCATGATGCTTGGCAGGCTATTTGTTCAAGTGAGTATTTGTTCAAATGGTTCAGGCTGCGCACGTTTTCTTCAGGTTGCCCCTCTTCAATATGAAAGGTTCTTGCCATTAGTGCAGCCCCCAGCGCTCCGGTAAGCTCAGGGTGCGGCGGAATAAAAACTTCTCTGCCGCACTCAGCAGCAAAAGCAGCTGCGAGCGCATGGTTCTTGGCGGTGGCGCCCGTAAAGACAAGTTTGCCCTCGATAGACCTGTTTTCGACGGTTTTACTCAGATAATTACGAGCTGAAGAGTAGGCGAGGCTGGCCAACTGCGATCCTAGGGGCAGACCTCGAGAAGCAGCGGAAACGAGGGTAGATTGTGAAAGCAAGGTGCAGGTATCTCCCAAGTCGATGGCATACTCCGCCCGGAAAGCTTCTTCTGAAAAACCTTCTTTTATTTTTACACCGAGCAACTCGGCCAGATTTTCGAGGAATGTCCCGGTTCCGGCAGCACAAACCGGGTTCATATTGTAGTCATACAAAACGCCATTTTTAATTTGCACAAACTTTGAGTCTTCCCCGCCAATCTCAATAACCGAAAGAATATCATCTTCATACAACGTTTTCATTGCTTCAGCCTGGCAGGTAATTTCGTCAACGGCGTACTCTGCGCTAAGGATCTTTTGGGCCAGAAAGCGGCCAGACCCGGTGGTACAGCCTACTATAGGTGTTTTCGCCTGCAGAAGATCCCCATACTTCTCTTTGACTTTCTTCATCAACTCCAGCACCTGCAGTGCGGGACGCCCGTCAGTTGGCAGGTAAACTCCACCAATATAACGACCGCTGCCGTCTAAAAGGGCGCACTTAGTAGATACCGACCCGCAATCCACTCCCAGGTAAACGGTAGAAAGATCATGAGAATCGTCCGGATTCACTTCATCACCATAAGAAACTGTGTCAGGGTTAAGAGGCGGCAGTGGGTTTTGCGGGATATATTTCTCTAAAACAACTTGCTCCCGGCTGAGAGCGGATAACGGTAACTCCACTCCTTGCTGCGCTGCCCCCAGGGCATTCATATATTCATGATCAGAAGGAACCACCACATCAATGGCACGCTCTTTGCAATATGCCTGCAAATATTTGAGAATTGCCTTGTTGTTGATTACGCCGCCCACCGCAATCAAAGAGCCGGGCCCCTTTACCCTGTTTTGGGCAACCCCCGTTACCACCAGGTCGACTAAAGCCTTTGCCATACCGGCGGCAACGGCCTTATGAGAAGCCCCTCCGTTAATGGCATGGGTCATATCCGACTTTGCAAAAACAGCGCACCGACCCGATATCTTGATTGAGGAGCTGGCATTTAAAGCCACTTCCGCCAATTCCCGGGCGTTATAGCCCATCCTGGTAGCCTGCTGGTACCAAAAAGAGCCGCTGCCCGCCGCACATTGGCCGTTGCGGTTAAAATAAGTGACCGCCCCCTTGTCGTCAAGCTCCATGTAGTATATATTTTCATGTCCCAGCGAAAGGATATTTTCGCTATAAATCGACCGGAATGCTAAGCCTTTTTGCAGCGCTTCCACTTCCAGAGTCGGGCTTACCCCGATTTTCTCACCCAATAGCCCGGCATTGTTGCCGGTAAGGCCAAGGCGCACAGTTGGAGAACTCACCTTTTTCAACAAAAGATTGAGACATTCTCCAAAAGCTACGGCAGGATTCCCGGCATTAGCACGGTAGATCTTTTCTATCCGGTCGCCGTCTATTAACACACCTTTTACTGCAAAAACGCCGATATCAAGCCCGAGGCATGGTGTGGTTTTTGTTTGTTTTGACTGCAAGTCCATGATTGGTCACCCCTTTTAGGTTTTCTTTATACATTAAAAATGTTAGCTTTTTCCTTTACTCAATAGTTTTGCGGGCATTCCCGCCTGACTGGAAGCAACATTTCGCATGCAACACTTAAACTCATAATCTTTTTATTACTTTCCTGAAACTAAAGCTGCACAACCATACTATATATTCCACGCGCATTGATATAAGCCTTTATTATTGGTTGTTTTAAGGGCGGCAGTTGAAGGTTCTCAAAGACAAAATCTATGGACAGCTGCGCTTTAGGCAGTCCATTTCTTACCTGGATTCTGCTTCATAATGTTTTGAGGTAAACCATCCCACATGATGAGTTTGAGAGACCGCATCGATCTAGCTAATTACTTTTTCAAAATGAGGATTAAATTCATATCATGTTGTAAAAGGAAGATGAGACAAAACCTCTCGAATATTTCTATATTATGTGAAACCCAAAAACTGATCTTTCCGTCGGCAAAGCGCTTCCGTTGCCTCCAAGAAATATTGGCGCTAGGTGCCCGCCTTTCTTCCTGGGATCCTCTTCTTTGCCAGATCTTTTCGCACGCTTTTCCCGGCAAAAACTTCATTTGGCTTATCCTTGGGATAGTTTTTTGAAAGATTTGCGCCCGGGGTGTACATGCTTTTTGGCGGAAGGTGTGTAAAGAGGTAAATAGGGCTTTTTTCTGCTGCCTGATTTGCCCCTAAAAGATAGTAAATACTTAAGTCAGCAGAGCGCCAGGCAAGGTCGCACTGCTAATGTGTTTGACACCAACCCCAAAAATCAAGGGATTTTTATTGTATCAGTAGTTGAATCTACCTTTGTACAAGGGCATGATGAAAGTATAATTGTTGGATTAGTGTAAAGGATACTTGCAGAATCCTTTCGTATTCCAACTATTGGGTCATTGCTTTACTTTTACAAGGTGGACATTCCAGTTAAAGTTCCTCTTTTTTCTTCCATGAAAACTCTAATTTCCGTTACCTCTTCACCGTTTTGACAGATTCATTCGTAGACAGGCACACTAAGAACCTCTTTTGCATTATTATAAATTATAGTAGCGAATAAGCAAGATTTTTGCACTTAATTGCTCTGCTCAAACTTATACTATCTCCAAAATTGCCACCAAGGCTTATATTTGACAAGATTGTCTTTTGTAAATTCGCCGGCAATTTTGGAGCCATCGGGCAAAATCCATGTTCCCTGTCCGTGCGCAGCATTATAAGCAAATTCTCCGACATATTCAGCTCCATCGGGCAAAACCCATGTTCCCTGTCCGTGCATCTTATCATCTTTGAACTCGCCGACATATTTAGGGCCATAAGGCAACGTCCATGTTCCCTGCCCGTGCCTAGCATCTTCTTTGAATTCGCCGACATATTCAGCGCCATTGGGATAAGTCCTTGTCCCCTGCCCGTCCATCTTATCATCTTTGAATTTGCCGACATATTTAGTGCCATCGGAAGAAGTCCATTTCCCCTGCCCGTGCATCTTATCATCTTTGAATTCGCCGACATATTTAGGGCCAATGATATAAGTCCTTGTTCCCTGTCCATGCATAGCATTATTTTTGAATTCACCGACATGTTTAGTACCATTGATATAAGTCCTTATTCCCTGCCCGTGCATAGCATTATTTTTGAATTCGCCGACGTATTTAGTGCGATCAGGCCAAGTCATTTTCCCCTGCCCGTGAGGTTGCCCTCCTTTAAGTTCGCCAATATATTTAGTGCCATCGGGATAAGTAATTGTTTCTTTTTGTGTCATTTAACCAACCCTCCTTTGCAATATCTTACTTTCACATTTCCAACATGGAGGCTTGTTTTCGCTTTGATCAATCCGGTTTCATGTTTGCCGCGGCTCTTGGATCTCTACTTTTAACTCTCGGACTTCTTATGCATTATCCTATATAGCCTCTTGTAAACCATTTGAATGCCCTTTTGCATAGCGTCCTGCAATGCCTTTACAAGCTCTTCTTTGCTAGCTTTTTTATGAAAAGAACATAACTTCTTTCACTTCCTAGCTTCGCTGCCAATCAAGTTCTCCTCGCTAGACATCCGTGCTTTAATTTTAACATATTTAACAAATCATTGATATCGGGAACCAACAGCGGCGAAAGATACTTGACAATGACAAAATAGCCGTGCAAGCGATGCGCAGGGCCCTTGCTTCCGTGGAGCCGATGAGAGGATTCAAGTCCGCAGCCTACGGATTAAGCTGCTCAAATTCTTAACTACCTTTTGAGAAAATGCTAATGCAATTCATGGCAGAAGAGGATCCCGTGCTGTCCAAGCTCCAGTAGCTGTGGGGACAGCTCATGGAATCAAAAGTCTCATCGAAAGTCAAGGCCGGCAAATCAGAACGAAAGCCGGAGCGATCGGGATGGCGCTGGGGATACCGGCCAAGATGTTTTCCTACCCACAGGGGTCTATCTATCTGTTTTTTCCCTAAGTGAGAAAAGGGGGATGCGTTCCCTTCCTTGTTATTGAGAAGAAGCGTTCAGAAGCCGCTTTGATGACTGTCATCCAGGAAGTATGCATCAACGGGGGGATCCACTCGCAGGATCGATCCCCTGGCAAAAAGTTTGGCCGTTGATTCCATCTCCCGGGGACAGGTATCCGAGGTCTCCCGAGAGCTGAATGAACAGGAATCGGCTTGCTAAGAGCGGCTAGCAAAAAAGCCTTATCCGGCGTTTTGGGTAGACGCTTTGCATGAGAAGATACGATATGACCGACATGAAAAAAACATGGTTGTTTAGATTTTCATCGGTATCGAAGAACAAGGTCGGCGGGATATCCTGGCGCACATGCCCGCCAAAACAAGACGGTTTTCGCTGAAAAACTCAAGTAGATTTGGCGGCAGTCGGATCTTGACAGTCCCGGGCTAATGTCCATATGCTTATAAACTCTTATGAGCATCAATATCCTAAAGCAATGCAAGTTCTAAAAGCCGAGCTGGAAGAATCACTTTACTGTTACTGTTTTAAAAGCTTCGACAAACAAATTTTCAGCAACCAATAGGTTGAACGCCTGCATCGGGAAATTCGCCGGCGAACATCGGTCGTTTGGGTCTTCCCGGACATGGATTCACACCTGCGCTACTTTGCGGCTTGTCTGATTGAATACAGTGCAGATTGGTCCAGCGATGAAAGTGATCTCCGGCAGGAGATCATAGATCTTGTTCGAACAGATCGCAAGCGTGCGGCCTAAAGTTGGCAATCTGCCCCCAACCCCGTTCTCGCCGGAAGCAGGTGGTTTGTTTTTCAAATCACCTGTCAATAGGATTTGGTCTGGTGAGGAATCACGGACCAAGATAAACCCACTATCTTTTACCCCGGTTTTCGTGATACTTTAGCCGTTACCCCGAAAAGAAGCAGCTTGAAGGATTGGGCGAATAATGCTTATCACTAACGGCATTATTGGTTGTTTATCTGAAACGACTGAAACTATGGCGTTTCTTTGCTAACTCTGTATAGAAAGTCTGCAATATCCGAAGCTTTATCCAAATCAACTAAACTTAAATCGTCCTGAGGTGTATGGATTATGGCTTCAGAAATATCAAATATTCCTTCGGACGTTAAAGCAAGCGACGGAACACCGTTCATGGCAAACATCATATGGTCACCTGAAAGCCACTGATTGATTTCGATAAATCCCGATTTCTTTGCCTCCATCGATATTCTGTCTTTTACAATATCACCGCAATCATAGAAAGAATAAGCTGTCTTGCTGTTCTTTAGTGCGATTCCGTCTATATTGATACAAAACTTGAAATCATCGGGTTTTTTCAGATATTTATTCATATAAGCCACTTCACCTGGAGTTGAGAAATAATCCTCACCGTTTAAGATGGCGATTTCAATGCAGTTGTTGATCGGATTTTTCTCTATCTTTTCGGCAACTGCAAGCAAAACAGAAACACCACAGGCGTTGTCTAATGCTCCTGCTGTATTTGGTTTTGTATCAATATGCGCTGTCATTGCGATTTTTTTACCATTCCCTTTTGTAGCAATAACATTATTCGCCTTTGACTTAATTCTGTTTGCATCAATTTTTAAGGTGAGGGGAAAATCACTTTTTCTCTGCAACAAATCAAGCGAGTCCTTTTTTATAATCATAACGGGGATATTGAAATCACCGTCCTCGATAATTGGAAAAAAGACATCGTCTATCGGACTTACGGTAATAATGGCAAGGGGGTTCTTTTCCTCAAGTACGGCAATAATTTTCTTATGACTATCAGGATTATAAAAAACAAATTTTTTGGGCATAAGCGGCTCTTGAGTGAGCTGACCGTGCAAAACGGCTATTTTCCCTTCCAATTTTGAATTTTCAAGACTTTCTATGTTGTCAAACAGTAAAAAATCTGCCTCTATGCTGCAGCCTAGGGAATAGTCAGAGGGTATCGCTTCAATCGGTTGTCCGAACACTTCAAGAAAAGCACCATTGTTTTCCCAGGATAGGCAGTCAAATTCCTGCCTATGGCAACTTAAAGAAAAACTGTTAAAAATCCTTTCCGCATAGTTTGCCGCAGTCATGTTGTTTCTGGATCCTGTGGGACGAGGGCCTATTTGATTGCAAAGTATTTCAAGGTGATTTCTAATGATTTCTTTCATCGATACATCCTCCATTAATTGCAAGATGCTTCCATCAGTCATCTTGCAATTGCCGATTGCGGGTTAATGACTATTTACGGCGGCAACAGGGCTCTCTTTTTGTTGTTTTATAAATCTATCTGCTGAGAAACTGTGCTCAATATTGGTTGACTATCCCATGGCCCTGCTCCTGATGGTAAGGTGAGATTATTAGTCGAAGGAAACCCGGATGCCAGTCGGGTGAACGCGACCAGGCTTATGACGATCGGAAAAACACGATTAAGCAAGTTTTAGTTGAGGCAAACCTCCCTCAAAGCTATGCTTACCGCATTATTGACCATCCATTGATTAAATATTATTATGCCAAGATAGATCTCAAGGGGACGATGACTCCACCCTGATGTGCTACCAGGCTGAATTTAAGCCAGCCATCCCTCTTTCCGGCGGATTTGTCTGCGCCAAAATCAAGCCCACTCTGGTCAAGCTATTCGATTCAATTGACAAGCACCATTGTCAATTGGAATGAGGCACCAATATACCAATCAGTCATTGGCTTTTTTTACAGGAATCCGAGGGGTAAGAGACATTTCAAGCAAATGCAGTCCATCCATAAAATAACTTTTTGTGTCTGGTTAATCGGGTATAGGTCATTTTGCCGGGGCATTGTCCCAGCAATTGCCTTTACGGCTCATGCTTGGAACCACTCGATACTTTCGTAGTTTCCTTTGATACTCCCGGCTGCAGTATTGAGGTCCCCGATCCGAATGATGGATCAGACATTTCCCTGGACGTTGTTTTTTATAAGCTTTTTCAGGGGCTTTCAGGCATAGAGAGGTCATCATATGATCTTCCAAAGCCCATCCTACGATTTCTTTGGTGTATAGGTCTTTTACGATGGCTAAATAAGCGCCTCCTTCCTCTCTTAAAACTGGGTGATATCGGTTCCCAACCCCGGTTCTTCGCGGCCGCATCAAACTTCTGTGTAGCAGGTTTTCAGCAACCGGAAGGGCATTCTTTGAATCCGTGGTCAAAATCTTACGTTTTCTCTTTCTGCGGACATAAAGACGGTGTTTTCTTTGTAAGCGGTAGACACGATTGCGACGGCAGCCAGGGAAGGTTTCCCGGACATCTTCAAGCATTTTATCCAGGCCGATGATGCTTCGATTTTCTCGGTAGCTTTTTCTCATCACTTTTACTATTGCTTTATTCCCTTTTTTCCCGGTTACTCAGAGGGCGATCTTTCCATTCGTAATATCCGCTGCGAGACACTTTGAACACCTTACACATCTTCTCAATCGCGAACGTCTCGCAGTGCTTATGAATAAACTGATATATTAGCTCCGGTTGTCTTTTACGAAGATGCTTGTGACCTTTTTTAGAATTTCCTCCGTTGTTTCCAAATCTTTGTTTTTTCGCTTTTCTGTTCTTAATTGTTTTTTAATGATTCGATGCTTTCTTCGTCGGGGTGTTCCTTGGTGTTTTGTCTTTCTTTACCCAGCTTCTTAAGGTCTAAGAGCTTAGTCCAAAATCTTTGGCTACCTTTGAAATACTTCGATCTTCCTCTTTGACAAGGCGAATCAGCTCTTCCTTAAATTCTTCATAATACGAATACCATATTTCTTCATTCGATCAGCCTCCTACACGGTCATTATACCTAACTCTCTTGTGTCTGGCTAATCGGGTATAGGTCTCAAGGTCAAAACCACCATTGCTGAAGCAGCAGTAGATTTATCATTGAGACAGCGTCTACTAATTCGCTTTAAGAAAGAAGCCACAGAACAAGGGCCGGATTTTATGAAGCCATAAGAACTAAAGACGGCAACCCAGCTATGCCGTACAATAATTCGCTTTATATTTTTACTCACTATTTGATAACATCGCACTTGACCTTCTTTTAAAAACCGAATTCTTAGATTCCTTAATTAACAAATCAGTCATTTTCATAGATGCGATCATAATATCAGCTAGTACGCCGTTTTTTTACTCTAGGCCTATTAGCTATCCTCTAACGTGATCGATCGTACATAAAAAGCTACAAGTATTGCTATTATCTCCCTTAGATGAAATAATGGCGACTAAAATCAGCATGCTTCTTTCAATGCCTCATCAAAGCCTATAATGGCTATCCGTGGAGATATGTCCAAATCCTGCAAAATCAATACTCCTAAAGGTAGGTAGTAATTGATTGCCGAAACACACCAGAAAATAAAGCAAACGCCTTAAAGTCAAGGATTTTCTTTGTATCAAGATTTAAGTTGTCATTTGTCTAATGACTCAAATGTTGATGCAATTTGGTAGTATTCGATCAAAGTGAAAAATTTCTGCCGAAAGGCTCTAGGATTCATGCTAAAAGTTGTCCAAAGCTAGGTTTTCTCAATGTGTTTCTTTAACAGGGGTCGCCTAGACTTATTGTCGCTACGATCTGTAGCAATTTTTTTTCTTGCGCCTATTTGTATCCACCTTTTTAAGTATTGAGAGCCTTGTGCACAACATCACTGTATTTTCATGGTGTGGAAATTTATGTTTACTTACATTGTTTTGCTGCTATTCTGCCTGTCATAATGGCAGTAGGTCCACCAGCGGGGCTGTAGACCCATTTTCCTGCGGCATAAACATCCGGCAAGGCGGTTTTTACTGAACTGCCCATGTTAAACATATTGGTAACCACAGGGATTTCCCCTTCAAAGGACCAGCCTACAATAGAACCTTCCGAACTGCCTACCTGCGCATAAATGGACCAAGGTGAACTGGAAAAACTAAACAGTACCTTGTCCTTAAGATTGGGATAAATACTCGACGAAACAGTCATAATAAATAACTCTTCGACCTTCTTTTTGAATTCCTCATACCAGCCTCTGTCGCGAATTCGGCTGGTCAGTGTATAATCAAACAGGGTGCTGATAATAATGCCCGTCTTGCCGGGAGGTGCTGCATCGGGATCACGAAGTACGGGTATCGATATCTCAAAAGTGTTGTAGTGGCAGAACCTTTCTAGCCAGTCATAGAGGTCTTCCTTTTGAACAGTATCCCAGCGTTGCAATAGGGCCTGAAGTTCGGTGGTATGTAAAGTTCCCAATCCTCGGCGGTCCGGAGTATAAAACACATGGCCGCTGGCCTTCTCAAGAAAAAACTCAGGCGGCAAATCCGCCGCAAGGAATACTGAAAACACCGATTCGGCACCCTTATGGGCCAGTATTGCCTGCTTTTGTGTTCTGAATTTGCCTAGAGACTGTTTTGCTATACCCTCATCACTCGTGGCGGTATACAGGGCCTTAAGGTCTCCAGCCCAGATCATTTTATTGTATTGATATTCGTCGCCAGCCGCCTCTTTCAGTATCTTATTCCGGGCATCAACGTGAATAATTTCTGTATTATACTGTATCTCGCCTCCCCGCGCTTCGATAGCTTCGACCATTTTTTGGATAAAAGCACCCACCCCGCCTTTGGGGTAAATGTAGTCGTTATATAGGGCGAAATAACTTAGAGCAAAAAACACGGGGGTTTTTCTGAAAAAATGCTGGCCAATAATATCTTTAAGGGACTGATTTGTAGCTAAGATGTCGAGATGATCCTCGAAAGGAGTATCCATTTTAGTAATACGGTGCATCGTTCGTAAAAATTTGATGATCCAGACAACGACCGAAGGAGCCATCATCAAAACATTCTTTTTCTCTTTAGCAAATAAAGGACTATCAACGCCATAGAGAACCTTCATATCCTCAATTATTTCATGGATGGCCTGGATAATCCGATCGACCTCCTCTTTGCTTTCTGGGTATAGATCATTCAAAACATCAGCATAGAGGTACAGGCTTTGTTCCCCATCAATCTTGAGCAGTCTGTCTTCAACCCCTAGGGTAATGGGGTTTGGCAAAATCTCGATGTCTAAGGCAAATTCCTTGATAAGAGGTTTTACAAGGCCTGCGTTTACCAACGCCCGGGCTCCAACTTCAAAGCGGAAACCATCGCGTTCAAAGGAATTCATCAGCCCACCGCAGTTTTTGCTTTTTTCAATCAGAAGTACATCCTTGCCCTTATGAACAAGACTTAAAGCAGCCGTCAATCCTGCGATACCGCCGCCTACAACAATGATGTCCTTTTGCATCACAAGACTGCACCTCTTTCATGTAATATTTCTCTGGTTCTTTTCCAGAGGGCTTCCGCTGCCTCCAAATCCCGGGCTGGGGGTGTTAGTTCTTCTTCTGTTGTCAGATGGAAAAAGACATCGGTGATATGTGTCGCCTCCGGAGATACCCCAAGATAGTATAGGGCCTCGGCGGAAACTTCCGGAGAGTCTGAATACTTATCGATTATGTTTTTTTTGTACCATTGGTAGAATCTTGTATTATCCTTGCCAGACTCGGTACGGACCATTCCAGGATGCATCGTGTTAATCGTTATGTTATAGGGAGCCAGTTCCCTGGCAAAAATATGCATGGACAAAATCTGAGCCAGCTTTCCGGCTCCATAAGCCTTCACACCGGAATAGCGCCGCCTTTTCCATTGTAGATCTTCGAGATCTAGACCCCACACTGCAAACCGGTATGCCTCTGAACTTACAAAAATGATTCTTCCTGTCCTGTCCCGCTGGTATTTCGGCATAAGCATCCTGGTAATAAGAAGAGGACAAAGATAATGGATTACAAGATTCACCTCCAGGCCTTCTGAAGTTTCTTGGCGGGATTGCAAATGTACCCCTGCATTGTGGATCAGCACATCAATCGGTTTTTCAAGGGCCAAAAGATACTGCCCTACTCGCTGTATATCTGCCAAAAGGGCCAGATCCGCAATGACATATTCTGCCGGGGTACCAAATTCTTCGGCTATTTCCCTGCGGACCCGCTCTGATTTCTGCGGGTTTCTATTGACCATGATGAGATGGGCGCCCATAGCAGCATATTTGCGGGCAGTATAATACCCGATACCTGCGGTGGCCCCGGTTATGACAACAAGTTTATCCCGGAAAGGTTCTTTGTGCCGTCTGGGATGCTGTTTCATATTTTTAATCATTGCAAAGACATTTGACCACTTGTATTGAGGCCAATATTTTCTTATTTCTGAATTCATTATATTACTCCTTTGTGCACTTATTCCAGCCAGTGATATAGGTACTATACAGAGCATAAGTGATATTTAATATTGAACATACCCCTTGCTTTCTATTGTAATATATTTGATTATATGGTTCAATATGTATTATGAAGACAAAATCTACTGTTGAGACAAAATCAATTGTTAAAACAAAATATGTTCTCTTTGGCTTTTTGGCTATCATGGCAGGAATGATAGGCTTTGCCATAGTTTTTCAGGAAACCTTTATTTCTTTTCTGAAACACCCGGCCATCTACAGGCACGCCCGCTTTTTGCACATTGCGGCGGTTACCCTGTTCTTTGCCAATGCAGTGGTAGGTATATTATGGGAACGGCAAAGCCTTGCCTCCGGCAGTAAAGAGGTAATCCTGCATACCTATAACACCGTAGCTTTTTTGGACTCCCGTTTTTCATCTCCCCTTATTATCCTTTCGGTACTGGGAGGTCTTTCTCTAAGTTTTAATATAGGAGAGCTGTGGCAGATTGGCTGGCTTTCAGTAAGCTTTCTTCTCTTTTTGTTTTCCGGGATCCTCTGGATAGTTAGTGACATTCCAACCCAGTACAAGATAAAACAGCTTACATCCAACCTTAACCCAGGAGATCAGACACTTCCAGGTGAACTGATCCGCCTTCTTAAGTTGCGTTGGTGGATCAGCATAGCTGGCGTTATTCCCTTGGTAATTATCTTTATGTTGATGGTGTACAAACCGGAAATCACGGCGGTAGCAGACTGGCTCCGATAACTCAAACGACTAAGAACTGTCTGGGCTTTCCGCGGTAAACGGACACTCTGCGATTTGGTCTACTCCTTACATAAAATATTTGCTCTAAATTTGATGCCTCCCCCTCTTGGCCCTAAGCCGCCGAGGCTTCTGTCATGGCATCGACAGCCCGATACCTTGGGATCGAAAAAGCTGTAAAGGGTCTCAGGCTGTCAGAGATGAACTCTCTTCGCTCATCTCTGACAGCCGCCGGTATTTTTTTATGTGCTTTCCTCTCAGTGAAAAATTTCCTGAATTCAGAACGGGTCATATAACCTAGAGCATGGTGCCGTCTCTCCCAGCTGCAGAGTAATTCAATGTATTAGACTATATCCTGGCGTGCTTCTTCACAGGTTGTATATTTCTTGTGCAAGAAAAGAGCATTTCACATTAGAATGTGCAAAAAGTGCTGCAGTTTCCAACAGTCCTAGCGTTTTTGTTGTTCGCCAGTTAAAGTACTATTCAGCTCTCCGACTCCTCGCACCAAGTGAGCTTTCATTTCGGGGTCTCCTTATAGAAAGCTTTATTGGAATGCTGTGCTTGCCCGATAGGAATGAACGTGCCTGCTACCTTCATTCCGGCTAAGTTTATCCACCGGCTCGTTGCAGTGTTCTTGTCCAGATGATACGAGGCCTCCGTGGGTCACAACGTCATCTTCCGTACCGTGCCGCCCGCACACACCTTGGTACGATAGGTGAACTGGAATGCCTTCGCCTCCATAATGCAGGCTCGATCTTACCCCATCTTTGGCCGACCGGTTCGCAATTCGGGTAGCCCCGTTTCACTTCGGCCCGGTACTTCTCCTCAAGCCCTCCAGACTTCACCTCACGGTGAACGCCCTGCCCTCTGATGCTTTGCATCAGCCCCTGAGGCATTACCTCCAGGTTTGGGTATGTATCCCCCGGTCCGGGATTCAGTGGGACTTTAACCCACCTGATGAACGTGCTGCCACGCACGCATTATGGTCTCTGCCGACTTCTGGCTGTTCAGTCGTACATTCCTGTACGGGTTACCATCTCGACATCCACTCCATAGGGTAACTGCCAGATCTCCCCGGGTAAGAACGATAGCTTTCATCCCATGCACCCGCCGCATCTTCTGTTTGGGGTTCGTGCAGTGTTGGACTTCGTTTTGAGTAGGCAAACCCGTCCGCCCCTGTTCAGCCTTATATGCGATTCTTATTCATCGGGTCGGGACTTTGCCTCCGGCTTCCTTGAGATTCCACCTCACGGGACACCCTTGCCCTTGGCTAATGGTTCCCACTGCCAAGTCCATAGCGGACTTTCCCCGCCAAGCTATCGCCCATGCCGGGCACACTAAATCTAAAACTCCTTATAATACGGAGTTTTCGATTTAAAAAAACTTGATGAGATCGGCAGGCCTGAATGCGCATGCCCTAACGAATTTACTTCAACCTTTGCTTATGTTTCAGAATCAGCCGGCACCTAAGGCTGTTCCCGAGAAAAAATCATTAATAATTGAATCAATCCTTCTCGCCAGGGACTCTTTGGCAGCTTTTTTAGTACATTTCTGTTGCTTTCCGAGAGGAAATTGCACATCAGGCTCGTCTTTTTACCTGCCATATCAACTACCTCATGCCCTCTCTCAACGGCAAAAGACTTGCACGGCACATTTCGTTCAGTTTTGTATTGAAAATGAGTGATCCGCTTCATTGCAGAATAAATATCATTACCGAGAGATTCACCCGCCAATTTCGACTTGCTGTTTTCCATTGCCTAAAATCCCAGTTCTTATTCGACTTACAATCAAATTTAATACGATTCAGCGGCTTTCTATCATTATCAATATCTTGGGTACTGCCCGTTGAATGCTTCATTGTAAAAGCTCTTTTTTCTTCTTCAACCACTGTGAATAATAACACACTCATTTATCAATTCTAGCAAATCGCTTATTCTACCGGTTGGGATCTGTTGTTCCCCATGTTAGATGTCTGCCACTCAAGTTTCTTACCATATACCTATTTGATTTCCTGTTTCCCATTATTTTAATTCCATTCTGTCCTCAATCAATTGGGTGAAGAATTTGGCACCGATGGGCAAAATATCATCGTTAAAATCAAAGGATGAATTGTGTACCGGAATCGCATCATCCTCAGTTTCGCATACCATCCCTCCGATTCTCAGATAACAACCGGGAATGTGCTGTAAAAATAACCCAAAATCTTCAGAACCGGTGCCGGGAGGTAGATCATCAAAGGCATTCTTTTCTCCGACCACTTTTTTCGCCGATTCAACAGCGTATGTAGTACATACTGCGTCATTGAATGTGGGGGCGAATTCATGGGTGTATTCAAATTCACATTCTGCATCGTTCAATGCGCAAATGCCCATGCAGATTTTTCGCATCCTATCTTCAATTAACTGCTGGCTTTCCGGTTTATAAGCTCTAGCGTCCCCTTTGATCAAAACATTTGACGGAATGGCATTTCTTGCACCGTCTGTAATAAACTCTGTACAAGAAACAACGGCTGTTTCTAGCGGGCTGAAGTTTCTTGAAACAATGGTCTGCAGTGCCAGAATAATTTCACTGGCAATAACCAGAGGATCTTTGACATTGTGGGGTGCCGAGGCATGACCCCCTTTGCCTTTGATTTTAATCACAAAGTTATCTTCACTGGTTGCGATCCCGCCCGGGCATGTCCCGATCTGTCCTAGAGGCATCTGCGGATTGTTGTGCAGTGCATATATTTCATCCATTGGATATTTTTCCATTACGCCATCTTCAATCATGGCTCTTGCTCCGTAACCGGGTTCCTCAGCCGGTTGAAAAATCAATCGTACCGTTCCGTCAAAATTCTTTCTTTCTGCAATCACTTGGGCGGCACCTAACAACGTTGCTGTATGTCCATCATGACCACAACCGTGAAATCTATTCTCAACCTTTGATGCATATGGCAACCCGGTTGTTTCATCCATTTTTAAGCTGTCCATATCAGCCCGCAGACCGACCACTTTTTTACCATTCCCGTTTTTTAATGATGCCACAACGCCTGTTTTCCCAACGCCTGTAACCACCTCATAACCCATCTTTTCGAGCTCAGTCACAACTAGTTTGGCGGTTTCTACTTCTTCAAAAGCCGCTTCCGGATGCGCATGCATCTGCTGACGCCATTTTTTCATTTGTTCGAACAACTCTTCGCTGACCATAAATGTACCCTCCTCTTGATTGTAGAATACGTTTTATCAAATATTCGTGATAATATTGGGTCTTTATTTGTATATTTTATCCAAAAGAATAAAGGAACGGATAAGACCATTGCGTTGGATTAGAGAATTTCTATTAATGTATTCTTTGATACATATCTAAATCCTCCCAACAGCATAATTCCCAGTGACTCTCTGCCAATTTTGTATAAAATAATCATGCGCCCCTGCGAAATCCCATGCGAGGTGCGAGTTTCATTTCGAAATCTTATAAAGTAAAATGATGATGGTGTTTTGGACGCCATCCAATTTATTCTGCGCTATGCATCTAGACGAAGTCATTGTTCGTGCTGTAGTGGCAGTTAGCAAAAACTTGCTCGCTCCCGTTTTTGAGAAGAACGGAATTGCTGCTGCTTATTCATTCTGTCAACATTGCAAACGATTCGACCTCCAGGTAGCCCTTTAAGAGCAGACCTGCTTTTCTCGCTCTTGCAGGAGTTTTAGGCCGGTGGAAGGAAGTCACACTTTTGAAACACAATAAAGATATTCTTAAAAGAAGTAATGGATGTGTAAAACAGTGCTTTAAAATACAAGGTTGTCTTTACAGATGAGCGGTTCTTAGTGCTCGGCGAAAGAAGAAATCTTTCCGGGATAAGGCCGGATTGGTATTGGGCAGCACAAGACCTAAGAAGAGGTTGTTCTGAGTGGTCTTATGGGTCGCTCCGTAAGCAGGAAACGGCGCAGGTTTGCAAGATTCTTTACAGATTGGTGCTTGTTTGAAAAGAACCTTGCTTTTTGCCGGCCGGTTTTCCCGAACCAATAACGGATTGTCGTGCCGGGCAAATTTTCCGCAGGCGGCAGAGGGGGGACCTTTGCCGTGGGAGGAAAATGGGACATTATACCGTGGATTTCCTCAGCAGAAAGAAACTTACGCTTAGATGGCGCAAAATAAAAAGCACATAAAAAACGGAAACCGGACCCAAATTTATGCACAGTTATCTTGTCCTTCTACAGTCATCCGGCGGGCTCTACCGATAAGGGGCGTCATTGACTCCTATATGAAGGATTTCATTGCAAATCAGAGCCTTACGATCTAAAACTTTTGAAACGGGGAGATGGGTTTTATGCAAGAGAAAAAGCACGATGCCATTTTGATTGACCCCAAAGACAATGTGGCGGTGGCAGTCAAGGCGCTGGATAAGGGTCAAACTGCTTTTGTCAAGGGGGAAACATTTGCCGCCGAGATTATCCTTGCCAGTGATATTGCTTTTGGACACAAATTTGCTACATCGGACCTGGCCGTCGAGACCGAGATTATCAAATATGGTGAAGTGATCGGCAAAGCCAGCTGCGACATAAAAAAGGGAGAGCATGTCCACGATCACAACATTGTGGGCATCCGCGGGAAGCGAATCGCTGAATCGAGAAAGGAGATTTGAAAATGAGATTTTACGGTTATCGTCGACCGGACAAAACCGTGGGGGTACGGAACCATCTGCTGGTCATTCCGTCTGTAGTCTGTGCCAACAATACGGCGCGCCGAATAGCAGAGCAGCTTAACGGGGCCGTCTATATCAATCACGAGCATGGCTGCGGCTCCCATTACCCGGCCGATAAAAGCCAAACCCACAGGACACTGGTGGGCTTTGGCAGTAATCCCAACGTAGGTGCCTGTATTGTCGTAGGTCTGGGTTGCGAGGGGGTCAAGGCCAAGGATGTGGCGGCAGACATTGCAAAGAGCGGCAAGCCGGTGGAGTGCATTGTCATCCAAGAAGACGGCGGCACCATCCAGTCGGTCAGCCGGGGTTTAACGGTGGGGCGGCAGATGCTGGAGGATTTATCTTACCAGAAGAGGCAGGAATTTGACCTGTCAGAACTAGTTTTGGCCTTGGAATGCGGGGGATCTGACACCACCTCCGGGATTGCCGCCAACCCGGCGTTGGGTGTAGCCAGCGATCTGCTGGTACAAGCCGGCGGCACCTCCATTCTCTCTGAAACATCAGAACTGGTGGGCGCAGAACACCTCTTGGCCCGACGAGCGGTAAGCAAGGAAGTAGCCGATCGTGTTTTGCATATTGTGCACCGCGCTGAATCCTGGGGCCACAAGCAGGGGTTTGATATGAGCAACCTGGCGCCCGGCAACCGGGCAGGCGGGCTCTCTACGGTGGAGGAGAAATCACTTGGCTGCGTGCACAAGGGGGGCAAATCTTCGGTACAGGAAGTAGTAGAGTATGGTTTCCGCCCTAGCAAAAAGGGCCTGATTATCATGGACACACCCGGGTATGATATCGAATCCGTCACCGGCATGGTCGCCGGCGGGGCGCAGGTCGTCATCTTTACAACCGGGCGGGGCACCCCCACTGGATGCCCCATCGCGCCTGTCATCAAGGTCTGCGGCAACAGTACCACTTCCATTAAGATGAAGGACAATATCGATATCAATGCCGGCGTGATCATCGACGGGGAGAGCACCGTCCAAGAGGTCGGCAAAGAGATTTTCCAGAATATGATCGACGTCTGCAACGGCAAGCTGACTAAGGCCGAACAACTCGGCTTCGGCGACTTCTCGATCTACCGGCTTTCCTAGGAAACGATAGAAAAATTGCCATGTTTTCATAATTGTTCCACAGGTTTTTGCTGCCCTTTCATCGTTGCCAGCCTTTATCCCGGCTTCTTGGGTGGTCAAACAAAATAGAATCAACTTGTTCCCTTTTTACTATCGACCAACCGAAACACGGATGGAAGCCAACAACACCGCTTCTATGGTGCGACTTAAAACGGCGAAGCAAATCGCCGTTTTTCCATTTAGGTTCAGGCACTAAACAAACTATTGTAAACCATTTATTCACTCAATATAGATTGTATATAGGCCATCAACACCGTACACCGGTAAAGGATTCTCTCGCAACAATCGAACATATTGCCCGCATTCAAAGCAGCGTGTAGCCCGTCAATAGCATCCGTATTGATAAACTAACCTATATCTAGATCACTATGGCGGTTGTACAGGTAATGGCGACTTGTCTCACTGTCTTAGCGATAACCCTTGTACTTCGGGGTTGGAAGCCTCCAAGGAAAAGTAGTACTACCATTTCTGTCCCTATCTTTCACAGCCAGCCACCGCAGGGATATTCCGCCACCACACTACTTTTTTCGCCCAAAATGCGGATAAGATCCTACGGTCTCCTTCACTTTGTAGTGGCGGTTTTCGTTGAGACTGAGCACAAACAAATCCGGCCCCATTGCAGTAATAACAAAGGTGCTAGCAGTTGACCTCGCCTATGTTCCGCACTTTACGCAGGCGCAAATCTAGATTATCTAGGTTTTCTTCTATAAAGCCCTCTATTGCCAAGTAAAATTTATTATAAAACCTGCTATAAACATAATCTGTAAATGAACGGTTTACTGCCACAGCAATCCTCCCCCATACTGATATGCTTTTAGTTCTTGCGGTACTTGTCCTCGATAATCTTGTATCTGTCGTGATCAATTTTATCCCACTCTGTTTTCTTATAGGCGATGGCCTTCAGCCGTTCATTGATCCATTCCGGATCATATTCTCTAAAACCCTGTCCTTCAGCCCATGCCTTCATTTCTTCATGCTCTGGATGCTTTTCGTCCCGGTAAACTTCCGAAAAATCATAAAACCCTGGGATGCCGCCCACATCTTCCGGGGGAGCTGTCTCCGCTCCATCAAGGAGTGTTGGGTAACCGAAGTAATAATCATCCACGATATCTTCCAGCCTGATGATTAACTGCCAATCGTCCCCGAAGTCGTAACGGTAAAGAATCTCTTTATGCTTTTCGAGATAACCATCAATCTTCAACCCTGTGGGTTTACGCACTGTCACTTGGAGTCTATCCTGATAGGCTTTTTCAAACTCGGCCTGCTCCGGAGGCATCGTCCTCAGTCTTTTCTCATAGGCTTTCTTATTCTTTTTGAAATGGAGATGCTCCTGGTAGGCTTCCTCATCGTTGGTTACCCTGATATTTTCTTCTTGCAGGTCAAACTCATAGAGATGATAATCCCCGGAAGGGTAGCCGCTTTGAAAGTTTGTAACCGTCTGAATTACATCATGGAGCCGGTTAAATGTGGCGCCTGCAGGCATGATGACTCGTCTCCAGATAAGGGGTTCTGATTCTTGCAATTCAATTTTTATTATGTAAGACTTCATTCTTGGTCACCCCCCCCTTTGATTCGGCTTCTGGCCTCATAAAAAGTAGAATGATTCTACTCCTTCATTTA
This sequence comes from Candidatus Sumerlaeota bacterium, assembly GCA_007132905.1. Classification (GTDB taxonomy): domain Bacteria; phylum Bacillota; class SLNR01; order SLNR01; family SLNR01; genus SLNR01. The sequence goes on from SLNR01000009.1 coordinate 24,121, forward strand.
ATTGATTAAGTACCTAATCAAGACATAAATTCCTAATACTGCTGCCAGCAGTAAATACATTAACATTCAGGGTGAGATTTTCTTATACCATGGGCTCTTGATCTCTTTCATTAAAATCTCTCCTTGGTTCATAAAAAAATGTCTGCCTTATTACTTAAACACCTTTCTCATTGCCCTTCCTGTTGCTTTGCCAGTTGTTCTTCTGCCTACCCTCTTCGCCATTTTTTTCGGACTGCCGCTGGTAATGGCTGAAACATCCCCCAGCAGCTTGGCAATCTGATAGAGGATCCCCCGCGTCTTGTTGATCGACAATATCCTCACCTCATTTGCTTTAGTTCTCGAATTAACTCTGGAGAGATTTCTTGAATAATATGCTCACCAGTTACAGTTTTCATTGTCTTAATAAGCTTATAATCTGATAAAACATTAATCTGATAAAACATTAAATATATGGTTAATAATTACCTTGGGCAGTTTCAAATCTTCAGCAATTGATTCTGCATTTTTCCCCTTATTAACAAGTCCAAATCCAACAGAAGGGAATAAGGATTTATACTCTCTTATGTATTTTTTTGCATATTCCTCGAAGCCAAAGGTGCTAACACAATAATGAATTATTTCTCCACCAATAATCTTTGTGGTTTTAACATATCCTTTCCTATCAAGAATCTCAAGGGACTCAAGAGCATCCTGCTTATTAATACCAATCGATGCTGCCTCTTTTATGACATGGTTCGTTTCAATAGGCATGTAATTCGTATTTCTACTGGTAGTCTCAAAGTCATTCTTTAAAATAATTTCACAAGAGAGTTTTAAAATGTGATTATCAATTTTATTAAGTCCAGGAATATCTTCTATAGTTAATTTAATGTAGTGAGGCGGTTTGCCTATAGGGGGCTTGTCTCGCTGCTCATAAATTGAATTAACGATACGATTTAGTTCTTCTTCATAGTCATCCAGATTTTTAATTTTTTCCCAAACAGTAGATCGTAAAGATTCTGGCACATCACAGTCTTCAATGATTACAGGTATAAGTTTAATTTCTCCTTCTATTTTTTTAACCACGCTGACATCTAGTTCTTCCTTTACCCAGGGTTTCTCTATGCTGTTTTTAGACAACACAATTACTACAGCATGTGCATTTTTCAACCCTTCATTAAATATTTTTGTTACCAAACTATCTCCAGGATAAATTTCCCACTTATCTACCCAAGCATCTATGCCTTTTTCGCGTAACTTTGTTGCAAACTCTAAAACAAATCTATCTTTATCTTCACTAGCGTGACTTATAAATACTACAGGGGTTTGGGGGACTTTATGATTTCTATTCATTAAACTCACCTAATACCAGGTATGCCATTTTTTTACACCCTTCCGCTCTATCTTTCAACAAAGGCTGACTTTATTCATCATTTTTTCTATGCAATCTTCATCCTCTAAAAAAAGGACGTTTCTGCTCTCAAACTCCTGTCTTTTTACATTATAAGAAGCACAGGCGTCAGCGGCAAGTGTGCCGGATATAATAAATGAGTCTAAAGTAATCTGCTTTTCTTTACAGGTTTGCTGCAATCTGATTTCCAAATCTTTTATGGTCTTATAGAAATTGGTTTTTGGATTATTGATGTTCTTCTCCAGCATCCTGATGCCTTTGGGGTCAATAAAGGTAATCTGTTGCCTATCGTCCTTAGCAATCCACATGATAAAATCAGGATAGAAATTGCCCGCTTCAAAAAACCCCATGCCTACTTTGCTTTTATTCCGCAACAAGTACATCCTTTTATCTAGGAATTCTGCCGGATTGGCATCACAATAACCTTTTAGCTTATCAATAAAGAGTTTTTCATCACTATTCAAGCTGACAGGTGAAACCTCGATGCGAA
>SLNR01000110.1 GCA_007132905.1 Candidatus Sumerlaeota bacterium
AGTTTGCTAATTGTAAAATCTTCTTGACATACAGGGCATTGGCCCAATGCTTTGTAGGGCATGCGATCACTCCTTAATAAATCTAGCTCAAAAATACCACATATTATTAATAATGTCAATGCACATATTAATAATGTTAATATTAAAGTTAAAATATTTGGATCTTTCCTCAGTTAAAAGAAGGTTGCACCAAAAAGGAAGGCTGTCTCAGGGAGGATTTTATCCTTTTGGCGGGAAATAAAGGTGGGTAGTCATAGAAAGAAGGGTTGTTATGCTTGATTTTATGAAAATCATGGGTGCTTTTTTCTTAATTGTGCTCATGCTGCGATTAAAAGTTCCTTTATATAAGGCGATGCTTACTTCAGGATTGGCGTTGGGGTTGGTATTTGGTCTAAGCCCTCAGGCAATCGCTTTGACGGGCGCTAAAAGTTTAGTGGATTTGACCACGATTACTTTGGCTTCGGCACTTACTTTGATCATGTTTTTAGAAAACATCATGCGCCGCACAAAAATGCTGGAGACGATGGTGACCTCGCTGAAAAACCTGATCGGAAATGTAAGAATTGTTATGGCTATTTTGCCGGCGCTGGTCGGACTTCTTCCCTCGGCGGGAGGGGCTGTTTTTTCGGCTCCCATGGTAGAAGAGGTAAGCCGGGACACAAACTTAAGCCCGGAGAAAAAGAGTTTTGTCAACTATTGGTACAGGCATGTGTGGGAGTACATTTTCCCTTTGTATCCCAGCATTATTTTAGCGGCCCAGATTACCGAACTACCCATGCAGCAATTGATTCTCTTTTTGGTTCCTTATGCTGTGGCAGCGGCTTTGATGGGAATTCCGATTGCCTTCTCTGGTGAGAAGGTTGTAAAGAAAGTGGAGAAGACCAAGGCGAATCAAGAAAACTGGATTTCTTTTGTCGGGAGCATCTATCCGGTGATTATGATCATCCTGGCCGTGCTGGTAGTGCAGATCAACATTGCGGTGTCGATAGGGCTGGTGGTTTTCTTGCTTTTGCTTATCAATCAATATAATATTGCGCAGATAAAGGAACTCGTCCGGGAAGCGTTTTCAGCAGAGATTATTTTAATGGTGATATCGGTGATTGTTTTTAAAGATATTTTACTGCAGACAGGTTCGGTGGAGACTCTGCCTGCTTTCTTTGCTTCTCTTGGTCTTCCCCCGGAATTGATTCTCATTTTACTGCCTTTTGCTGTCGGGATGGCTACGGGAATGTCGCAGGCATTTGTGGCAACAACCTTTCCCATACTATTGGGTATGAGCGCAAACGGGGTTTTGCCTGAGTTGGCTGCTTTGGCTTATGTAAGCGGATTCATGGGCGTTATGCTGTCTCCGGTGCATTTATGCTTGATTCTCACTGTTGAGGTTTTCCGGGCGGATTTAGGGAAGGTATATAAGATGCTGTTGGCCCCCTGCAGCCTGCAGATGGTGCTGGCGGTTTTGCTGTTTATTCTTATGCGTTAGCGATATACAAGGTATAGAGAGGGGAGGTCTGATTATGAAAAGAAAAGATCAAAAAGACGGCAGGACCTGGGTTTCGCTTACCAAGTCGGCCAATGTAAGTGAAGTCGATGTGCTAAGGGGCTATCTGGAATCAAAAGGGGTTTCGGTCCGGTTGGTTCAAGTAGGTTTGACAAGGGTATATCCGTTTACTGTCGGCCCTTTGGCGCAGAAAATGGAAATTTTGGTTCCCGAAGAAGAAGAAGACAAAGCCCGGGAAATCCTTGAAGCACTAGCATCAGAAGAAAAAATGCCTGCTTTAGAGCCAGAGGAAGAATATAATCCGGAGGCGGAGCAGGAAGGAATTTGTCTGTTGGTGGAGGAGATGAGAGATGAGATTATTGCCTTCCTTCAGGATTTGGTGAAGACAGAAAGCGTCAATCCTCCGGGCCACACGAGGCGCATCGTTCGTCTGATCTGCGACAAGCTTGATACCTTTGGCGGTGAATATGAAATGATCAGTGAAGACGACAGCCGTCAGAACTTGGTGGCCTGGATAAATCGAGGGAAAAAACCCTGTCTTTTGTATAACAGCCACATGGATACCGTTCCGGAAGGGGATGTTCAAAAATGGACATACGGCCCTTTTAGCGGTGAGGTGGCTGCAGGCTATCTTTACGGGAGAGGGGCGGCCGATGCGAAAGCTTCGTTGGCAGCGATGGTGATGGCCGCCAAAGTATTGGCGGTCAGCGGTCTTGAGATGGAAGGCTCGCTTATGGTCAATCCGGTCTGCGATGAGGAAACCGGTGGAGAGAAAGGTACCAGGTATTTACTGGAAACCGGTGCGGTTGATCCGGATCATGTGGTGATCGGCGAAATTACCGGCAACGCTGTGGCGGTAGCCGAAAAAGGAGTTATCAATATTGACCTTAAAGTGCTCGGGAGAAGTGCCCATGCCAGTACCCCTTGGGACGGGGCAAATGCCATTGACGGGATGACGGCTGTTCTTGATAGATTAAAAAAATACTTTCACGAGCATTTAGAAGAAAAAACACATGCCTTGACTCCGCCCCCTTCCATGAACACAGGTATGATCAAAGGGGGAGTTAAAAGCAATATGGTCGCTGAACAGTGTGAGGCCGTAGTTGACATGCGTCCCATTCCCGGCATGGACACAGACCAACTATCAGACGACCTGCAAAAGGTGTTGGATGAATATCAAGAACAGCAGGGTGATTTGACTTTGGAGTCGAGCATACGGGTTCTAGGGCGTCCTTTTGAAACTGACCCTGAGGAAAAGATGGTCAATAAATGTCGAGAAGCAGTTCGCTTTTTGGATAGTGATGATGAAATAACCGGCTATGCGCAGGTGAGTGATGGCCGGTTTTTCGCAGAAAAAGGAATCCCTACGGTCATTTTGGGTCCGGGAGAACCTGCGCAGGCTCACACGCACGATGAGCATATATCGGTAGAAGAGGTAATAAAAGCGGTCAAAATTTATGTTTTGACGGCACTGAAGATGCTTCGCTACCACAAAGAGGAAGGAAAAGACCAGGCAGATTAAGAGGAAAAAAAGGATATAGGACACCGTCAAAGCGAATAAGCTTAGTAACAGTATAAATCAGAGAGGAGAGATCATGTTGTTTAGACTAAAAGGTGTATACCCGGCCATGCTGACTCCTTTTGATAATCTTGGCAAGATCAATGGTCCTGTGGTCAAGGATATGGTGGATTTTTACATTGAAAAAGGCATGGACGGCCTTTTTCCGGTCAGCAGCTGTGGTGAATTTGCCCATATGACGCTTGATGAAAGAAAAGAACTGATTGATATGGTAACAGAGCATAACAACGGACGACTTCCTGTTACCCCCGGGGCCGGGGCGACCCATCCCGGACATGTGATTGAAGTGGCCCGACATGCTCAAAAGGCGGGCTGTGAGGCAGTGGTGGTATGCGCCCCCTACTATTATGAAGTGACCCAGGGAATGGTCGAACGCTATTTTGAAACGATCTTGGAGGCGGTGGATATTCCCGTTATCTTGTATAACATCCCGGCTTTCTCCAATGAGATTTCACCCACCACCATCAGCAGCTTAAGTATCAGGGAAAATGTGATCGGTGTCAAAGACAGCAGCGCTAATATGACCAACTTGACGCATATCCTCGATTTTGTGCAAAATGCCAAGATGGATTTTCAAGTGCTGACCGGTTCCGAGCAGATGTTTTATCCTTTCTTATGCGCCGGAGGCAAAGGAAGCATGACCGGCATGGGGGCGGTAGTTCCGGAAATCATGGTGGCCATAAAGCGGCATTTTGAAAAGGGGGAATATGAAAAGGCCAAACGTGCTCAATATTTGATGCTGCCTCTTTTGCGTTTGATGCTTACTGTTCCTTTCCCCGTCGGGTTCAAAGCGGCCCTAGAAACGAGAGGTTTTCAAATGGGGCCTTTGATCCAGCCTTTCACCGAGGCCGAAATGGTGCATTATGAGGAAGTAAAACCTCGATTAAAAGACATGATTGATGCGATTGCTGAGGAATTGGCCGCCATATAGATCCGTTTGACAAGAAAAGCCGGGGGTGTCCTCCGGCTCTTTTCGTATGATGAGTTTACAAGCAAGATCGATCGAATAAAAAAGGAGGGAAACGATGCATACTTTACGTCGACATGATCTGGCCATAAGTGAGAAAGAAGCCTGGCAGCTGATAAAAGAGGCGGAGATTGGTTTTTTGGCTACAGCAGATAAGAAAGGCAATCCATATGGAATCGTCCTCAATCACGTGGCAGGGGATGATTGCCTTTATTTTCATAGTGCCGAAGAAGGTCGTAAAATGGACCATATCAAAGAAAACCCGCAGGTCACTTATACCGTTGTTCCGGAGCATAAAGTCCTCCCTGAGAAAAAATCCGCATCGTATAAGAGTGCGGTGGTTTTCGGAAAGGCTTTGATCGTAACAGACGAAAAAGAAAAAAGAAAGGCCCTTAAAAAACTTATGGAAAAGTATTCTCCCGGGTATGATTGTGCTCCCTTAAACAATCTGGCTGAGGATATGAAAACGGGTGTGGTAAAAATCGTTCCTGAACAGATCACCGGCAAACAAAGCGCGGATAGGAAGAAATAAAGATGAAAAAAGAGCTTGAAAAAAAAGAGAAAAAGCTGAGAGAGTTGGTAGCCCGCTGGACACAGCCTTCGCTAAGACAGCCGGGCGGTATTGAAGATGCTTGTGTAGAATACGGGGTTGCTTACGGAAACTGGGCTTATCTTTGCGGTGAGCACTTCCACTTAGGCGAAGAAGAAGCGACCATCGATCTGGCCGAAACCATCGGTCTTAGACCGGGCATGAAACTACTGGATGCAGCGTGCTATTTGGGAGGGCCGGCCAGGCAGCTGGCAAAAACCTATCAGGTTGAAGTGACAGGGTTGGATATCAGTCTGGCGGCTGTTTTGGGAGCGCAGAAAATAACGGCAGCGGCGGGGCTGGAGGAACAGGTAAAGTTTGTCCAGGGAGATGCATGGAATATGCCGTTTGCCGGTGAATCTTTTCAGGTCGTATGGGGGCAGGATTCTTGGTTTCATGAAGAAGGGTTGTTTGAAGAATGCGCCAGGGTGCTTAAGCCAAACGGGTGGATTGCCTTTACCAATAGCGTAAGAGGAGAAATTTACGATGTGATGGAAGATGATGAAGCAAAGATCACTTATGAAGCCTATACGGGCAGAGAATATGCTGCTATGCTTGCAGAGGCAGGTTTTAAAGTCATCTTACAGACGGATATCACCGAGGAGATGATTGCAGAGTGGGAAAAACTTCTTAAGCGGCTGATAGAAGAGAGGCCGTATTGGGAAAGCAAAATAGGCAGGCTCTGTTATAAACATGAGCAGGAAGCTTTAGAGATTATCCTTCAAGATTACTACGAGAAAAAGATTGAACATCAACGGATTACAGCCAGAAAAGAGGCGGGGTAATTGGAAAAAATGAAAGTCCTCAACCGGATTACAGAGGAGGGCCTGGTAGCTGTCGTGCGGGCCGGGTCGGTCGATGAGGCCATAAAAATCGTGGAGGCCTTAAAAGAAGGCGGCATTGATATTATCGAAATTACTTTCACTGTCCCAAAAGCGCTGAAGGTGTTGGAATCTTTAGCCAACCGCTATGACAAATACGATTTGTTGTTGGGTGCCGGTACAGTGTTAGATCAAGAAACGGCTCGTCTTGCCATTTTGGCAGGAGCCGAATTCGTCGTATCGCCCAGTTGTGAAGAGGCGGTGGTACGTTTGTGCCACCGCTATCAAAAAGTCGTCATGCCGGGGGCTATGACCGTAAAAGAAGTCCTGGCTGCCATGGAAGCGGGTGCAGATCTAATCAAGCTGTTTCCCGGAGATGTGCTGGGGCCTAAAGGTGCCAAAGCCATCAAGGGTCCTCTTCCTCAAGCGCCTCTTTTCCCCACCGGCGGCGTAAGCCTGGACAATATTGGGGATTGGTTTTCTGCCGGTGTCATAGGGGTAGGCGTGGGCGGAGAGTTGACCCGTGAGGCCCTTTTAAAAAATGATTATTCACTGGCAGCTGGAAAAGCCAGAAAGTTTGTTGAAGAAGTGAAGAAGCATAAAAAAACGTAGAAAAAGAAAAGGGGGATGGACAAGTTGAAGGATTTGCTCTCTTTTGGAGAAGTCATGATTCGATTGTCTCCGCCTGGATATCAGCGTCTTGAACAAGCTGCTTCTTTTGATGTCCAGGTGGGAGGGACTGAGCTGAATGTGGCGATCGGCGCCGGCAGATTAGGTCTTGAGGCCGCCTATCTTACCAGGCTGCCTGAAAATGCGTTGGGGAGAATGGTCCGTAACAAGATAAGAGAACAGGGCATCGATACATCGTTGATTGATTGGTCCTCTGAGGAAAGATTGGGGCTGTATTTTGTGGAAGCGGGAACCAATCCTCGCGGCGGTGATTTGATCTATGACCGGAAGGATTCGGCGATCAGTAAAGTTGATGCTGAGAAGATTCCGTGGGACAAGATCTTTTCTGAGGTTCGACATTACCATGTAACGGGCATAACCGCGGCTTTGAGTCCCCAGGCCGGCCAAGCAGTAAAAGAGTCCATCGAAGCAGCGAAGAAAGCCGGAGTTACGGTTAGTTTTGATATCAATTACCGAGCTAAGTTATGGAGTGAAGAGGAAGCGAGACAGTGTCTGTCTCCACTGCTGCCAAAAGTGGATATCTTGTTTTCATCGGTAGGCGAAATGAAAAATATTTTCAAGATTCAAGGCGAAAGCATCGAAGATGCGGCCGTTACCATAGAGGAAGAATATGGGATTCCCGTGATTGCACTGATGAGTTCAAAAAAGCATTCTGTTTTACGAATGGCCTGGCAAGCTGTCGTTTACAGCCAAGGTGTCTACCACGAAGACATCCCGATTGAAGTGGAGATTGCCGACAGGATCGGAGGAGGCGACGCATTTGCCGCCGGCTTTTTGTATGCCTACTTGAAAAAAGAGGGCAACATACAAGAGTCATTAAGATACGCAAACGCAACAGCGGCTCTAAAGTATACCAATATAGGCGATTACAGCTGGAGTACTTTAGAAGAAGTAGAAGGGCTTATCCGCGGCAAAGGCGGTCTGTCGATGAAGAGATAACAAAATCATGCCTATGACAAGGTCCCTTTTGTACCGGCGCTGAGACAACAGCTGCTGCCAAAGGGACTTTTTTTAAAAAAAGGCAGAGGCATAAAGAAAAAGCAGGCAAGAGAGCGGGGCAGTGTTTGTCTTTTTGCAAAGAAAAAAGACCAGAAAGTGCTATCTGGCCTGCTGGTCAAAAGAATACAATCTAAGGTGGTAAACACGAACAGAAAAAATTTCACCATAATCAATTTTTGAATATTTCCCGGGATGATTTTAGTCTTTTTTGATCCCGTGCGACCCTGCCGAAAGGGATCCCATACCGGCGATATAGTAGACAATTCTAAATGTTTCTGCAATCTCTTCTTCACTGGCTCCCTCCGTGCGAGCCTGGTCGGCAAGGGATTCAACCCCTTTTTCAGCACCAACGATGGCATCGAGGGCCATGGCGATTAAAAGTTTCGTTTTTTGGTCCAAAGCGCCGGGTTTCATGGCATGATCTCTGATTTCTGCGACGAGATCCACTAACTTTGGATCTGTTCCGGAAAACTTTTCGACAAAACCTGGTACATTTTTACTCATGATGTTCCTCCTTTTAGTTTACTGCTGTTATTCTATCACAGGATAGACCATTAGAACACGTGAAGTTTTATTCTTGCAAAGGAATTTCATCGAAAGACGAGAAGTATTGTTCGAAAATACACAAAAAGCAGATGACCTAGGTGAAAGCAGGTAAAAAAATGGACAGCAAAGCCTTGTTAGATCACTTAAAAAGTCATGAAAACTACCGGGGGCAGATAGAACATGTGGAGGTTCTTCCTGCCCAAGAAGCTGTTTGGGGGGAAAGTTCCATAGACTCCTTATGCCTACACGATACTTTGAGGGCTTTTTTGCGCAAGCAAAATATCGAGGCGTTGTATTCTCATCAAGAAGAAGCGCTAAGCAATGCAAGAAAGGGAAAACACACGGTTGTGGTGACCCCGACGGCCTCGGGAAAAACTTTGTGCTACAATCTTCCTGTGTTAGATGACCTGTTGAAAGATAAAGAGGCGAAGGCGCTGTATGTTTTTCCGACAAAGGCCTTAAGCCAGGACCAAAGAGATACCATGGAGGAGATGACACCCCAGACACCTGTTTTTATTTATGATGGGGATACGGCCGACGGTGATAAAGCAAAAGCCAAAGAGAGCGGTCGGGTCATTATCACCAATCCGGATATGCTGCATCGAGGAATCCTGCCGAACCATCTCAAGTGGCATGATTTTTTCCGCGGATTGAAATTTATCGTGATTGATGAAATCCATGCCTACCGGGGGGTGTTTGGCACTCATGTCGGCCATGTTCTCAGAAGGTTGCGCAGAATCTGCCGGTATTATGGGTCAGAACCTTGTTTTATCATGTGTTCGGCTACGATCGGAAATCCCGGTGACCACGCAAAGACTTTGACGAATCTTTTTGTCCATGTGATTGATAAAAGCGGTGCGCCTCGGGGGCAGTGTCATTTTGCATTGTGGAATCAACCGCAGCAGGTAAGTTTAGTACAGGAGACGGCATGGCTTTTATCTAAATTAATTGAATGCAAGACAAGGACGATTGCTTTTTCCAGGGCAAGACAGGCGTCCGAACGAATTTTACGGTTGACCAAGAAGCAGCTTAAAGAGGAGCTTAGCAGCAAAATCCTCTCGTATCGTGGCGGTTATCTTCCCCAGGAAAGAAGAGCCATAGAAAAAGATCTTTTTCATGGTCTAGCCAGGGGCGTAGTAGCCACCAATGCTTTGGAGTTGGGTATTGATGTAGGCGATTTAGAAGCATGCATTATTGCGGGTTTTCCCGGGACAATTGCTTCAACTTGGCAGCAGGCGGGCCGCGTTGGCCGGCAGGCTGAGGGCTCCATCGTTTTTTTTATTGCGGTAAACAATCCCTTAGACCAATACCTTATCCGGCATAAGGAGGTATTTTTTAAAAAATCTGCGGAAAAAGCTTTAATTGATCCGGATAACCCCTATATGCTTCTTAATCACTGTGCTTGTGCGGCACACGAGCTTCCTATCGATGAAAATGATCAATTTGTTTGGAATGATGTCTTGTGGGACTTGCTCCAATTAATGGAAGAAGACGGCATTGTTACTTCCTCCGGTCGCAAATACTACTATATGGGAGATCAATACCCAGCGGAGCATTTTAGCCTGCGGTCGTCTTCAACTATGAATTTCCAATTAAGAGATGTGAATCGTTCCCATCGGCTTATTGGTGTAATAGATGGGAGCAAGGCTTTTTCTGAAGTACACACAGGGGCTGTGTATATGCACCAAGGCAAAACCTATGTGGTAAAGAAGCTGGATGTAGAAACCAAGTCAGCCTATTTATCGCAAGAAGAAGTGAATTACTATACGATGACACGGCGGGATAAGACAACCGAGATTTTGGCGGTAGAAAAAGAGAAGGATTTTAAAGGCAGCCGGGTGGTAAGCGGTCCTTTGAGGGTGACGACCAAAGTCAACGGGTTTATTAAGAAAAACGAATTTAGCGGGCAGGTAATTGGCACCGAAAAACTTGACCTCCCCAGACAGGAACTAGAAACCGTGGGAACATGGCTTGAGGTGGCTGATCAAGTCAAACAAGAGGCCAAGGAGGCGGGGTTTCATTTCATGGGCTCACTTCATGCAGTCGAACATGCTTCTGTAGGGCTGCTGCCGCTTTATGTTATGTGCGACCAAAATGATATCGGGGGGCTTTCCACTGTTGAGCATGCACAGACTCATCAGGCAACTATCTTTATTCATGACGCTTATCATGGAGGAGTAGGTTTTAGTGAAACGGCTTATACGCAGATAGAGTCTCTCCTTGAGGATACTTTGGAAGCTATCATGAATTGCCCTTGCGATGAAGGCTGCCCCAATTGTATTCACTCGGCTAAATGCTCCAATTTCAATCAGCCTTTAGACAAAGAAGGGGCGGTCTATTTACTCCATCGGCTGCTTAAAAAAACGTATTCAATAAAAATCAATAAGAAGGGAAAACAAAAACCGGCCGATGAAAATCTGAGGCGGGCCGTTCGCCGCTTGTCTCAAAATTCTTAAATTCAAGAAGAAAGCAAGGGATCAGACATGAGTCTATACAGGCGGCTTCAGGGTGTCAGGAAAAGACCTGCTGACAGCAGTGAAAATAAAGCGCTTCTAGACCCTTACCGAGTAGGCGGCGAGGAAAAGGAAAACGGGTTTGGTACTTATGTAATGATTGAAAAAGAACATCAAAGAGATCATCATTTTGTTAACCAGGATCCCTTTTGTCTATATGAAAATCTAAAGCTTCTTTATGGGATTGGTCCGGTGACCGAAAAAAAATTAAAAGAAGAAGGCTATCGAAGTATCAAAGATTTGACGGAGCATCCCAAGTGGAAGAAGCAGGCCCTTTCAACAGCAAAATGCATAGAAGCTGGTGATATTCAAAAGATTAGGTCATTAGGGGCCAAAGACTGGGATATGCTGCCTTTTTTCGATCAGGAAGATATCGTGTTTTTGGATATCGAAACGACGGGTTTGTGGTCTACCCAACCTTTGTTCTTGGTCGGCATTTTGTTTTGGCACCAGAATCGACTTATATCAAGACAGTTTTTTGCAAGACAGCTTTATGAGGAGAAACCCCTGCTTGCTCGCCTGACGGAAGATTTAGAAGGATTTTCGGTGATCGTCACCTACAACGGGAAAAAATTCGACATTCCGTATATAGAAGGTAGAACGGTAGCCCACCGGCTCTTTTACCGGAGTGTCCACGAACAAGTGGACCTTCTTTATCATGCCAGGCGGCATTTTCGGGATGTTTTTCCTGATTGTCGCCTAACAACCATCGAAGAATACCTTCTTCGTAAAAAAAGGACCGATGATATTCCCGGTCATCTTATTCCAAAAGCCTACTATCAGTTTATAAAAACGCAGGACGCTCAATTAATGGATAGGATTATCAAGCATAATAAAGAGGATCTTCTGGCCATGGCGGATATGTTCGGGATTGTTCAGGAAAACTTTGAAAGAGTTTACTAGAGGAAAAATCATCCGTAAAAAAAGAGCAAGAAACTATTACGGGAGCATTTGACGCATCAAACACTTGGCAGCCTAAGAAAGCTGGCAGTCGCCAATGGTTTTTTGCTTTTTTTTTAAAGTCAGTCTTTTTTATGTCTGTACTGCTTGCAGAAGAGTTCCTTCCGGGTCAAAGGGTGTAAGTAAAGAAGTGAGAGTCTTGGGATCTTGGCAGCTTTTATCAAGCCAGGCGGCTTCTTTTTCTCTCGGCAAAATGGCGGGCATTCGGTTGTGTATCTTTGACAGCTTAGAATTAGGTTCTGTTGTGATCAGAATGCAGGTATTTACTTGATCGCCCTTTTCATTTTGCTCTGTACGGAAAAGGCCGGCAATAGAAAAAAGCCGGTGGTCTTGATAGCTAATATGAAACTTTTTCTTCCCGTTTTCTTCTTTTTTCCATTCAAAAAAACCGTTGGCCGGGACAAGACACCGCTTGTTAGCAAAAGAAGAACGGAAAGTAGGCTTTTGCGAAGCTGTTTCACCCCGGGCATTAATAAGCAGACCTTTGCGATAAGAAGAAGAGTATCCCCAAATCATTTGTGCAAGCTTTGGGCCATTCTCCGATTGAGCCAGCACAATAACAGGCTGGGACGGGAAGGTCTCGTTTTGCGGGGTGTAAGTAAAGCCTGGATCATTTGGCTGTCCGTAGTAATTTTTTATTTCTTCGATATCATAAGTTAACAGGAATCGTCCGCACAAGGTTTTCTCCTCCTTTTACACAGTAATTCTTTATCTGTGACACAATTCCTGTGGCCTTTTTCTATGTCATTTTAAGAGGAAGAGCTTTTTTACGCGTCACGGATTTATTTGGTTGGCAAGTTGGTGTCTTTTTTGATAAGCAGCGCTCATTGTGCAAAAATCGCTCTTAAAAAAGAAAACCTCTTTTTTTTAATTTCTATAAGGAAACAGGGATTTTTTCTGAGGTGGGTAAAGCTGATAAGAAAATGCCGATGGTCATTTCAAAGCGGGAAGTTCGGCCGATTAAAAGTTTGGATGTACGCACATTTTTATTGCTTTGTGCGCTGCGGGTATCAATATCCGGAGGTCCTTAGGCTGGGTTGCAATGAAGACACCGTTTGTCATTACGGTAATGACTGTAATGACAACCCCGGACAAAAGTTTTCGTCCGAGGCCGACTACATTGTAACAAATATGAAAGAAGGTCAAAGAGTATCGAAAGGTCTTTTTATATGTTTGAGATGAGCATGTCATTGCTCATTTTAAGCGTTCAATGGATCTTTCCGATTAAAGATGACATGAAAAGGGTATTGATTTTGATGGTATGAAAAAATCAAGCTGTTATCTTTGGCTGTGAAAAAAACCTACAATTAAAAGAAGCAATAAGGAATGAAAAATCCTGAATGCCAAGTTGAACATGCTGCAGGCGAGCAGGCAAAGAAGGGAATCACCGGAAGCGAGAAGAAGAATGCTGGTAAAGAGAGGTTAAATCGCAGACAAAAGGTATTTATTTTTTCATGGAGGTGGTGTTGGTTGGAAATTCGAAAAGCGGTCCGAGAAGACAACGATGCTTTGGTGAATTTGCTGGCCCGCTGTCCTCAGGGCACGAATTTGGTTGTTCGCTTGAACCGATCGCCTGATTTTTTCGCTCGTTCCCAACCGTATGAAAAGTCTCAAACTTTTGTGGCAGAGGAGGACGGGAAGATTATCGGTTCGGGAGAATGTGCCTTGAAAAATGTGAGGCTGGGAGGAGAGAGAAAAAGAGCGGGGTATTTATACAGCTTTGCCACCGATGCTGAGTATCGCGGCCGAGGCATTGCTAGGCGTCTGGAAGAGGCTTGCAGCGAGTATGTCCGCTCAGAAGGCGCGCAGTTTTGTTACTGCTGGATCTTGGAAGACAATGTCCCTTCTCTAAAGGCTTTCGGTAAGCAGGGATACGAAGAAGAGGCCTTATTAAAGGCTTATGCGATTCTTCCTTTCAAGAAGAAACCGGTTTTTGATGGTGTGAGAGCTCTCAAAGAGCAGGATAAAGAAGAAGTGACTGATTTGCTCAATGAAACCTACCGAGACTATGATTATTATAATCCCTATACCCCTACAACTTTTCAAGCTTTTCTTGAAAGTCTCCCGGGTTTTTCCCTCGATGATTTTGTTGTCTATGAGAAAAGCGGCCGGATAGTAAGTTGTCTGGGGTGTTGGGATTACAGCCGGGCAATTCAGGGGACCATTATCAAGCTGAGTACTCAGCTTCGCCTGGTTTCCATGGTGTTTCGATTTTTGCGGTTTTTTAAAGCCATGCCGCGGGTTCCGGAGTTAGGAAAAGATTGGGCTTACTGTGTGCCTGAACTTCCCGGCTATCGACATTCACCCGATGATTTGATTCCGCTTTGGAACTGGTTTAATAATTTTGCGGTAGAGCGAAAATCCAATGTCATCTTGTTTCCCCTAGACCCTAAAAGCAATCTGGTGAAACTTGCTAAACAAGATATGCATGTCAGTGTGGGAATCCATCAACTTGTCAAACCACTGGAAGATTTCACATTTTCCTCCAGCCGGCTCATCTATGGAGATCCAATTGATATCTAAGTCGCAGCGGTTTTTGCTGGACGGCGCAAAAATTTCAGTTATAAAAAAGGCTCCTGATCAGTTACAGTCAGAAAAGAGACTGAACCAGTCAGGAGCCTATGGTTTATGTTAAGTGATTCTTTTTATGGTGACTATTTATGACGCCGCTCACTTTGTTTTTTGGAGCGTCCTTGAGGATGCTTGGGGCGGCGCGAACCCTTTGTCTTGTAATTTCGAAAGATGGATGAAACTTTATCGGAAGCATCCACGGGAACTTCCACATAACAGTCTTTGTCGTAAATTTCGATATCTCCAACTTGCGCGGGAGTCAAATTAGATTTCTTTGTTATTTCGTTGACAATTTTTTTTGGGTACAGTCCATGAGCCCGGCCAACCGGGATGGAGAGTTTGATCCACTCAGGTTTGGCTGACTTTATTTCGGCTGTTTCAATATCGCGGCCGTCTTTATCGACAATTTTTAAAGCGGCTGACAGCAAATCAATAGAATCGTAGTCTTCCAGCAGTCGGCTGGCTGTATCTTTGTAATCTCCGACTCCTTCAGAAAGGGTTTGCTCAATGTTTCTTATGAGCTGTTCTTTTCTGACCTCCACGGCATCTGATAAAGTAGGGATGTCGCTGCGCGAAATCTTCTTTTTAATCCCGTTTTCGATGAAACGGAGCTGTTTGATTTCTCTGGGTGTAACTAAGGTGATGGCTGTGCCCTCTTTGCCGGCCCGGCCGGTTCGCCCGATTCGATGCACATAAGTATCTGGATCTTGAGGAATGTCAAAGTTAATAACATGGCTTACACTGCTGATATCGAGTCCCCTGGCCGCCACATCCGTGGCTACGAGAAGTTCAGAAGCCCCGGTCCTAAAACGATTCATGGCAATATCTCTTTCCCGCTGTGACAAATCACCGTGCAGTGCATCCACCGTGTAGCCTCTTTCCAAGAGTTCTTTGGCTAAATCGGCGGTTCCCTGCTTGGTACGGCAGAAAATAATGCCGCCCTCCGGATACTCTACATCAAGCAGTCTGCATAAGCTTTCGACTTTCTGTCTTGAATTGACTTCATAATAACGCTGTTCTGTCAATGAAACAGTGGCGCCTGTTTTCTCGATATGAACGCTAGCCGGATCTTTCATGAACTTTTTAGCGAGCGTGGTGACCTGTTTGGGTAGCGTGGCCGAAAACATCATGGTTTGTCTGTCCTCGGGGGTCGCTTCGATGATTTTTTGTATGTCTTCAAGAAAGCCCATGTCCAGCATTTCATCGGCTTCATCAAGTACTAGTATGGAGGTGGTGTTTAGTTTTAGTGTTTTTCGATTCAAGTGGTCTAGCAGCCGTCCGGGAGTGCCCACCACCACTTCGGGTTTCTTTTTTAAGATACGGATCTGGTGGGCAATGGACTGTCCTCCGTAAACAGGAACAACCGTGATGTTCATTGCGCTTGATAAGCGTGTTATCTCTTTGGAAACCTGCACGGCCAATTCTCTGGTCGGGCAAATTATCAGAGATTGGATACCGCCGCTGGGTTGAATGTTTTCTAGAATGGGGATAGCGAACGCCGCTGTTTTCCCTGTACCTGTCTGTGCTTGGCCGAAGATGTCTTTTCCTTCTAGAGCTATGGGAATGGCTTTGGCTTGGATCGGCATGGGTGTTTCAAAACCAAGGCTTGAAATACCTTTCATCACAGCCGAACTAAGTGATAAATCTTCAAAACTTTTAATCTCTTCCATTAAAATCTCTCCGTTTCTATAGATCATTCTTCCCGCCTATATAAAATAAGAAGGGATCAATTTCGCATTAAGTAAAATGCATACCAATTGTATCATATAGGTTTTGGGAATGCAAAAATTGCGGTGAGGTATTGGCGCCAACTTCAAAAAAAAAGAAAACGATTAATGAAAATCACTTTCAATTAGGTAAAAATTCGTGATATAATGACTCCGTTGAAAACTTTCAAGCGGGGTGATGGTATAGATGTTTAATTGGGAGGTACTGTTGGTAAGTACGGTAAGTGGATTGGCAACGGGGATAGGGGCCATCATTATGATGTTCTTTGGAAACATAGGGCGAAAGACGCTCTCTTCTTTACTCGGCTTTGCCGCCGGTATAATGATTGCCATCGCGACTTTCGGTCTTTTACCGGAAGCGGTGGAATTTGGAACGGTGGGGATTGCGGTTGCCGGTTTTGCTGCCGGAGTGTTTATGTTGCTGTTTTTAGATAACCGCATCCCCCACCTGCACATGTTTCAAAAAGAAGGTGTTAATGGTGAATACCATAAAATGGGTCTTTTTATTGCTTTAGGTATTGCTCTTCATAACCTTCCCGAAGGGTTGGCATTAGGAGCGGGTTATGAAGCAGCTCCGGCCTTTGGTATGATGATCGCTTTGGCGATTGCTCTTCACAATATTCCTGAAGGCATCGGAATTGCTTGTCCGCTGAAAATGTCCGGGGCTAAACCACTTCAAATAATTTTAATTGCTTGCCTGGCCGGGCTTTTTACTCCTTTGGGTACTTTATTGGGTTTTGTCCTTTTTAATATTTCTCCCATTTTTATTTCTCTGTCCATGGGTTTTGCTGCCGGAGCCATGGTATATATAGCAAGTGATGAGCTGATTCCCGAATCTCACCGCCAACATTCTCATTCTGCTAATATCGGCATTGCTTTGGGGATTTTAATTACTTTTGTGGGAGAACATCTCCTTCACTAAGCACGGCATAATAAACTGTTTTTTGTTGATACACGAATGACTTTTTAAAAGAGAAACGGTGCGAAGATCGTTGGCCTGATTTTCATGCATAATGAAAATCAGGCCTTTTGATGGATGTCAGCAAGTGATGCATTGTATGTCATAAACGCTGTAACAGGTCGCTATTCCTTAAAAGATATAAGCCCTGCTTTTTCCATAAAGGTAGTGTATTCAACTAACAGCTGTGTGACCCGTCTGTTCGTTTCCAGCTCGACGAGATCAGCTATGTCGCTGAGGGTTTTCTCCCCGTCCATCCAGTAGACCGCCAGTGAAGTGAGTGTGTAGGCGTTTTTGGTGTTTTTGAGACACTGACGATAAGCTTCTTGTTCTTCTTTGCTGAGTGAAGAGAGGTGTCCTCTTGCCATAATGGGACCAGGGTATATTCGCCTGGGAATTAGCCGTTTCGCTTGTTTTTCCCACCGCACCTTTTCCTTATCCGTTAATTCAGGAGGGCAGCAGCTGCCGGGAGCAGGCAGCAGGTGACGGGAGATCATACGGGACCGACATTGTTCATCTGCCAGAGTCTGCCTCATCTGCTCGTCAAACGAGGTCAAAGTTTCTTCGAAGACGGCATGGTTATCATGAGGCAGAAGCCGTTTTAATGACCGGAGATCTTCCTTTTTCCTCTGAAGAAGGAAAGTGCTTTTTTTATTTATCTTCTCTAACGCGCAGGCTAGGTTGTGCGTAGGGGCATCTTCGGAGGAGGAGGGCTTTTTTTTGAGTGAATCCGCGAGGGCCTTATCTAATAAAGGTCGAATCTCCTGGTGGAGATAGGCGGGAAAGCGGGCGGTCATTTCAGCTGCCAGCCAAACTGCCTGGGAGCAATCAATTTGCGCTAGAAAGGCGGTGTATAGGGAGGCAAGCTTTCCTACCCGACCGAGCATCTTCGGGTCGACTTTATCAAGCGTATCTTCATTGGTGTGGTAGTATTTATCCGGCCATTGGATTAACATGGGGGTGGGGATATTCACGGAAGGATCAGCTAATATTCCATGGTCGCTTCCGCCGGAGAAAAAAACGGTTCTGTGGCGAAACAGCGGAAACTGTTCTTGTCCCCCTAGGGTTGTGCCTTCTTTTCCGATTTCTTCGATGATGACTTCGAGGAGCTCAGAAGAAAAGGAAGGAGTGGACAAAGGCGGACGTTCAATGAGCAGAGTGGACTGGCATAGTTCTTGGTTTTGCCCTACCATGTCTAGGTTGATCGCAGCTGAAATCTTTTGGCGATTCGCTTCTTCAGCGGCTAGATAAGCATAGGTTCCGGTAAATTCGGGAACCAATAAGAAGCGGATGGTTTTTTGAGGTTTGGGTATTTTCTCTTCTTGATAAAGCAGCTGGAGTGTTCTGGCGATTTCAATGGCCAGCGCTGATCCGGAGGCATTATCATTGGCAGAGGTTTGCGGATGGCATAGATGGGCGATGATTAAAATTTCTTCTGGTGTCTGCCCCTTAATGGCAGCTGAGACTACTTCAATCTTTCCGTCATATAATCGGCTTTTGACAAGGGCTTTGGCTTTTACAGCTTCTGACTCTTCTGCGGCTTTTTTTATCTGTTTGCGTAGCTGTTCTCCTTCTTTGGGCGAGAGCACAAAACCAAAACAAGGCTTTTCGTTTCCTGTCCACCAAAAAGAAGTATATTGTCTTGCCTCGGGAATATCCATCCGATGGCGAACGGGAGGCTGTTCGGTTATACGATCAGTGATGATCCCAACGGCACTATATTCTTCCACGGCTAACTTTCGTATTCTTTCCAGATCGCCTGATGCAAACACAATGTTTCCTTCTACTTCTTTGCCTTGATAAGAACGGGGGTCTTCAGGATCTTCAATAAGAATAATCTTTGCTTCAATGCCCTGGGGAGGGGTGGGGGTGCTTCGTTGAATGAGGCTGATCTTATCATCTAAGAAGCTGGCCAGGCGCTTTCTCTCAGGTGAAAGCAGCCTCAATTCGCCTTTTTGGCAATCCCATTCTTGAAACATGATTTGGCTCCAGTATTGCTTGTCGGTCTCGGCAGGATAGGTAAGTATGTCTGTTTCAAGGCCGGCCCGGGTAAAGGCTTCGGCGGCATAGTGGGCTGCTTGTCGAAACCCGGGGCTTGCTTGAATGCGGTGATAAGAAGACAGGTTTTGCACATGGTGAAATGCCGACAAACCGGAAAGTTCGTTTATGATAGGGTCAATCAAAGGGTGAAACATCGAACTCCTCCTTTATAATGTGGTGGTGGATAAGTTTGTACAGCCTAAGGAAAAGCCCGGCTGTCATATTTCTCTCTTCAACGCTCGGGGGTAAAGAATTGTATTTGAGAATGGTCAATGCGACTTTGGGCTCGACCTTCTCTTTGCAAATAGTCAAGGTAGGCCAAAGTGTCTCCGCAGGCGAAAAAGGCAAGGGAGGGCGGTAGTTCCAAAATCATTTGGGTAGTAATGGAATATACGGTCTGTGGTTTTTGATTTAAAAAGGAAGCAATGCGGTTGAGTTTTTCGGGGATTGTCTTGTTTTTGTGGTTAATAAGTTCGGGGATATTTTCAAAAGGTTTTCCATGGCCCGGGTAGGCAACCAGCAAAGAAAGAGAAGATATTTTCTGCAGGCTCTCCATGTATTGGGATAAACTCGGGGTGCGGTCCTCTATTCCGCAGCTTCCCGGTTCGACCAGCAGGGCAGGTGAAAAATGGGGAACCAGATGATCACCGGTAAAAAGACATTTCGTTTTCTCCTCATAAAGACAGATGTGTCCCGAGCAGTGTCCGGGAGTGTGGAGGCATCGAAGAGAGAACGCAGAAAAAGGAATTGTATCGCCATGGTCAATAAACGAGGTTATTTCAGGCAGGTGCTTTTCATAAGCAGAAGTTTTATGAGTGTCTATACGATAGTCATCAGGGATGCCGGTCCATTGGTAAAGATGGACGTTGTCTGCTTGGCCGTTTTTTAGTTTATGCCATTCCAGGGGATGCATGTATAGTTTTGCCCGGCTCTTTTCCTGCAGTCTGGAAGTAATCCCCACATGGTCGGGGTGTACATGCGTAAGAACGATTCGTTGGATGTGACTGACATCCAGCTTGTATTTTGAAAGGGTTTGTTCCAGCAAGTCATAGGTTTTTTGATCAGGAAGGCCGGCGTCGATGAGGGTAACGGGGTCATCTAGAATGAGATACATATTGATGGAGTCCATGGGCCGTCCCGTAATAAGAGCGATCGGCACAATCGATGGCAATGAAGACCCTCCTTTTGCTCCAGTGGATAAACCAATTGTATCATGCTGGGAAGCCATTAACAACAGACTTTCAGGCAGGGAATCTTGATTGAAAATCGAAGCATCTGTTATCCAATCCAGGGGAGTGGTGGCGTGAAACCCGTTAAAATTATGCAGACAGGAGATCTACACCTAGATATGCCTTTTTCAGGCGGTTCTCTTCCGTATGAAAAAGCTCAAAAAAGACGGCAGGATCTGAAAGATAATTTTTTGCACATTCTCCAGTTGGCTCGGGATAAAGAGGCGGACTTACTGCTTATTACAGGTGACCTCTTTGAACACCAGTATGTGGATCGAGCCACTATTTCGTTTATTGACCAACAGTTTGCCAGGTGCTCTGATATGAGAATATTTATTTCCCCCGGCAATCATGATCCGGCCTTAAAAAACTCCTACTATAGAACCTATCCGTGGAAGTCACCGGTTCATATATTTTGTGAAAAAAGCATTGACCGGGTGCCGATTCCCTCTTTAGAAACGGACATCCACGGTTTTGGTTGGGATCAATGGCAGTTGTTTGAAAATCCACTGTCACAATACCGGGCAAGTGATACGAAACGCTTAAACATTTTTATGGGTCACGGGGAAGTCAATGTAGGCGAGCAGCAAGGAGCCTACTGTCCTCTTCGTGTTGAAGAGGTGGAGGCGGCGGGGGGAGATTATCTGGCCGCCGGGCATGTTCACCGATACAAAACCTATGAAAGCCAAGGCCGAGTAATTGCCCAATACGCAGGCAGTCCAGAACCGCTTCATTTCGGGGAGACGGGCGATCATGGGGTGTTGTTTGGACAGCTAAGCAAAAGTGAATCAAAGTGGGAATTTATCAAAACCCAGAGAAAAAGATATGAAGTGTTAGCTGTGCCGGCTGAGACAGTCTCGGATTCAGAACAGTTAAGTTCATTGCTGGAGGAGAAAGAGATTGAACTAGATGAAAAACTGTTGATCCGCTTAGTCCTGGAAGGAGCATACGATCCCGATGCGCCGCCTTCAAGCCGGGAATTAAAAACACGGCTGAAGGAAAGTTGTTTTTTCGCTGAAGTAAAAGACAACAGCCGCCCGGATTATGATCTAAAACAAATGCAAAAAGAATACGCAAATACTCTGATAGGTGATTTTATTGATAAAATGTTGGAGCGTATAGAGGGGGCGGTTTTGAAAGAGGAAAAAGAACGGCTTACCCAATCTCTTTATATCGGATTAGATGCTCTAACAGGAAGAAGGAGAGATCTAGTTTGAAGATCAGACGACTGTACCTAAAAAATTTTGGAAAATTTCATGATCAGGAATTCATATTAGAAGACGGGATCAACGTTTTTTTCGGCCGAAATGAAGCCGGCAAATCCACCATTCACCGGTTTATCTTCGGTATGCTGTACGGCTTTAAAAAACCGGATCGAAAGAGAAGGTATTATGAGGATGATTTTGATAAATACCGGCCTTGGGCAGGCGCTAGTTATGAAGGGCTGATGGAGTATGAAGGCCCGGATTCGCGTCTTTACCGATTGGAAAGAAGGTTTGATCAAGATGAGACCAAGATCTACGATGCCGTGACCGGTACTTCTTTGGAAAGCTCTTTTTCGATGGATGGGCGGCGTGAATATCTTTTTGCCGAAGAACATCTGGGGTTTAACAGCATTGTTTTTGAGAATACGGTCAGTATAACCCAGAGGCGAAAAAGAACAGCTCAAGAGCTGGCGGCCGAAGTAGCCAGCCGTCTAGCGAATTTGGAAGAAAGCGGGACAGAAGAAGTGTCGGTCAAGAAATCTCTTAAAGCGCTTAAGAAGAAGGAAGATGATATTGGCACTGCTCGTTCGAAAAAGCTACCGCTCGGCCAGACCATGGCCCGGCTTGAAGAGGTGGAGGCAGAAAGAGACGAATGTGAAAAAATCCATCAAATGATCTTATCATACGAAGAACAAAGAGCCCGTATTGAAAAAGCCCTGTCTCAAGCCAAAGACCAGCTAAAGACCACCCAGGAAAAAAAGAAAGATTATCGCCGCGCACTTGACTGGGAGAAATGGAAGAAAATTTTATCGTGGGAAGAACAAAAAGAAGAAGAAGAAAAGAAAAAAGAAGCGCTTTTGGATTTCGCCCACTTCCCGGCAGAAAAGAAAGAAGATGTCATTCGCTTAGAGACAAATTTACATGCGCTGCAAGATCAGCTGGAAACAAAAAAAGAAGAGATAGCAAAGGTAGAGGAGGAGCACCGCTGTTATAAAGAAGAGCTTGACTCATACCCAGCATCAGTGCTGACAAAAAAAATGAAACCGGAAGAGCTTAGTGCCGATTTTTCCTCGTGGACTACCACGAAACGATACTGGGAAGAGGAAAAAAAGCAGACAGAGAGCATTGAAGAAAAGTTTGGCAGGATAAAAGAAGAGATGGAACAAATGGCCCTCGATGAACAAGCCTTGCAACAGATTAGCCGGGCAGAAGAGGAAGCCGCCGATCTAGAAAGCCTTAGGCATTCAAAGCTGCTGTCTGCCGTAAAAGATGAACAGAACAAAGAGGCGCAGGCTAGTGAAAACACAAAGAGAGCATTTGGCCTTGGTCTTATGTTGACTTTGACGGCGTTGTTTGTTTCTTTCTTTCTGATTCAATGGGGAGAATCTATTTTCATATACCCCATCATTGGTTTAGCTCTTATAGGTGACATGGCGGCCTCCCGTTCCTATGGAAAGTGGAATAGGCTTTATGAGCTGCACAAAAAAGAAAAGGATGAACTAAAAGCTTCGTTAAAAGAAGAGCGCAAGATGGCCGATAGGCTAAATGAGAATAGAGAAACGGCATTAAAAGCAGCCCAAGCAGAAAATTTGCATGAAGCGGTGAGAAAAAAGAACCAATATGAAGCAGTGGTAAAAGAAAAACGGCAGACAGCTCATCAATTATCAGAGCAGCAAAAGCAAGAAGAGAAGATGAAAGAACAAGTGTATGAAATGGAAGAGACTTTAAAACGGAGTCTGAAGGATTTATTCCCGAAAGAAGAAGAAATCTTTTTGTCGCCGCCCGTTATTAAAAAAGCCCTTGAAATCATCGATCAAGCAGAGCGGCTAAAAGAAAAAATAGAGGGGTTGGAAAGAGCGGTTCAATCAGACCAAGAAGAGTTAGGCCGTCTAAAACAAAAAAAGGAGAAGCAAAAAAACGATCTTGACAGCTTAATGGCAGAAGCAAAAGTGCAGACAGTAGAAGCCTTTACAGCAGGATGCGAGAAAAAGGAACAGTATGAAAGAGCTTCTGCAAAAATACAGTATTATGAAGACATCCTAGACCGCTACTACCAGGAGAAGGAAAAGGATGACTGGCAAAAAGAAGCAGAAGCAGTGCCAGAGTATGTGAAGGAAATGAGAGTGGAAGAAAAAGACTTAGAGAGAGTCGAAAAAAGAGAGGAGCAGTTAAAGAAGGGCCTTGAGGAGTTAGGCAAGAGGCAGTCATCTCTTCAGGCTTCGGCTGACACCCTCAATGAACGCCATCGGTCTTTATTTGAGGTGGAAGAAGAAAGGCAGTTTTTATCTGAGCAAAAAGAGAAGCTGAAGAGACAAGTTGAAGCAATCAGAACCGCCAGGGAAATGATTGAAACACTGTCAGATGAAATCAAAAGGGAGTTTGCTCCGTCTTTGAATAAAAAAATAAGCCACATGGTGGTTAAGATCACCGATGGGCGTTATGATAAGGTTCGCGTGAACGAAGATTTGGATCTTTTCGTTGAATCACCAGAAACACAACGACAGGTCAATATTTTATCATTAAGCGAGGGCACCATTGATCAATTCTACTTTGCGGCTCGCGCTGCCATGGGAGAACTCGTGGCAGAGAACAAAAATCCGCCTCTTTTTCTAGATGATCCTTTTACCCAGTATGACGACATTCGAACCAAGCGGGTTCTTTCTCTCATGAAAGAGCTGGCTTTAGACAGACAGATTCTCCTGTTCACTTGCCGCCAAAGAGAAGGCCAGCTGCTTGAAGAAATGGGTATTTCCCACCAGCTCATTGAACTGTAAAAGAGAGGGAGTTAATCCCTCGCAAATGCAACTTTCCCGTCAACTATGGTGAAGTCGACTTCGGCAGAGAGGATTTCATCTGCGGGGATAGCAAAGATATCCCGGGAGAGAACGACCATGTCGGCGGCTTTCCCTACAGCAAGAGACCCCAGGATTTCTTCCTGGTAGGCCGCATAAGCTGCTCCGACAGTGTACCCGTGAACGGCTTCCTCAACCGATAAGCACTGCTGGGGATACCAGGGAGGGGAGGTTTGATCATCTTCGCGGCGGCGAGTTACGGCAGCAAAGATCCCTTTGACTGGATCAAGTGTTTCTACCGGCACATCAGAGCCATAGGCACTTTTCACTCCATTATCCAAAAATGTTTTAAAAGCATAAGCTTGTCTGCCTCTTTGCCCCCAATGTTTGTCCACAATACGCCTATCGGAAGTGGCGTGCAAAGGCTGTACGGAGGCGATAACTTCCAACTCGGCAAAGCGAGAGAAGTCTTCTGGAGCAATCAACTGGGCATGCTCAATCCTCTGACGCAGTCCTTTTTGGTTGCTGATGTTTTGACATTCTGCAAAGATGTCAAGGACCTCTTGGTTTGCCCGGTCGCCGATGGCATGGACGGCAGAACTAATGCCCGCCCGGGCGGCTTTTTTTATCATCACCGATAATTCTTCTTTGGTATGGACGACAATGCCGTAATCATCTTCGCTGCCTTCAAAAGGTTCCAGCATGCTGGCGGTTTGAGAACCGAGGGCTCCATCAGAGAACAACTTTAGACTGCCTATGTTTAAAGTGGGTGTGCCAAATCCGCTTTTTAGTCCCAGCTCGACGGCATTGTCCAGGTTGGCCATGGCTAAATGATGGTGCACCCTCAACGGCAGATCTCCCTGGTTGTGGATCGCCTGAAAAGCCTTAAAGGCATGGCTGTCTTCGCAATTATGAATACCGACGAGACCTAAACTGTGGGCTAGGTTCATACCTTTTTTGATGGCTTTTACATACTGTTCTTCGGTGGGGGTGGGGATGATTTCTCGAACAAGAGCTGCCGCGTTCTCCTTGAGGATGCCGGTAGGCTCTTGGCTGCCTTCATACCGTTGAATTTCTCCGCCTTCTGGATCGGGCGTTTCTTTATTTACCCCTGCTTGTTTTAAGGCCAAAGAATTTGCCCAGGTAAGGTGTCCGCATTTACTAACGACGGCCAGAGGGTGCTTGGGAAGTATATTGTCGGCATCCTCCTTGGTGGGAGCTTTTCCCCCCGGCCAGACATTTTTGTCCCAGTTGACTCCTAGGACCCATTCGCCTGCAGGCAGGCTAGAGGCTTTTTCCTGCAGTCTTGCCAAGGCTTCCTTAACATGCTGCGTTCCTTCCAAAGATACTTTTTCTAAGCCGAGCGAATACATGGCAAAATGGGTATGGCTGTCAGTTAAGCCGGGAATGACAAGCCGGCCTCCAAGATCGATGTTTTCATAAGTGTCATCAACCCAGCGGGTTAAAATAGCCGTCTCTCCCACCGCGGTGATTCGCCCGTTATCAATGACCACGCAGTCTGCCCGTGGAACCTGTGGATCCATTGTGTAGATGGCTGCGTTTGTGAAGATGATCTTATCTTTCATGCTGTTGCCTCCCTTTTATTATGATCAAATTAACTCCAGCACAACTCTGGCGATGAGTGAAAGGGGAAGGACCACGGGTTTATCAGTAAGTTTTTTGACTTCGTTTTTCAGGTCGGTTTTCATCCCCATGCAGTCAAGAACCATCATGTCAATATTCTGTTTGGTGATTTTACCGACAACATCGGCTAGCTCTTCTGCTGGTTGGAAGGGAGAATACCCCTGCACATAGCATTCATACCCCATCGATTCCCATTTTTCTTTTATCTGGGGACATTGATCAGGCGAGGGGCAGAGGATGCCGAGTGTTCCCGAAGGCAGTACCGCCGAGACGACACTGCGCATGATGTTGTCAGGTTTAATGACAGGTACTCTTGATGGAAAATCGGGAAATTCGCCGGTACACCAGATAATAATGGCTTGAGCTCCCTGGTCATTTAATAAAGTGACCCCATCCTTTAATAGAGGCAAAAGAGGCTGTTTTTTGATGAGGACTTGTTCTTTGTTTTTAAGAAGAGTTACTTGGAAAGGTTCTTTTGGCTCAGGTTTAAGCTCTTTGATTTCTTCCCGGCTTAAATGGTCAAGCGCCCCGCACTCCAAAATGTCGACTTCTTCGCCTAGGATAGGGGATAGATCTTTTATTAAATCTTCTCGGGGAGACTGGCCTATAGTTAAA
>SLNR01000170.1 GCA_007132905.1 Candidatus Sumerlaeota bacterium
CGAAGGCAAGCATGTGATCAATGCCGGCAGTGCGGGAAAGCCAAAACACGGGACGCCGGATGTTTCCTATATCCTGATTGCCCTGGATGAAAAAAGCGTGCAGGTAGAGATTCGTTATGTTGATTATGATGCGGAAAAGACAGCGTCAGCGATCGAAGCAAGCGGGCTCCCCGTTGAATTTGCGGATATGGTACGCACGGGGCGGGGTTGATTTTTTTATCAAAAGTATTCATGTATGCGAATATTAGTATTTACAGGTCGCCTGCCCACCCTTTCTATATTTCTGGTGAAAGAAAAAAGCTTTTCCAATTTTGATGGTCGGCGCCCGCCGGATTTTATGGTACATGAGCATACGGGTGCTTTTCTTACTTTGGTCAGCCTGTTGAGGGGAAAGCAAGGAAGGGATTTCTCTTCAGATAAAGGTCTGCTGCTGAGCAGATGAAAATATGAACAGAACAGTTTTAAACGATGAGAACTAAGCGGACGGATAAAGTGTCAGCACCTTTGTCTGAAAGGGCAGTTGAGTATTCGAGGCTCTTACAAAGAGCCTCTGCAAAAAAGAAGACGCAGCGCAAAGAAGTTTTTGATTTAGTATTCAATTAAAGGAGGTTTCACGGTGGCTGAAGACAGAAAAGAAAGCGGACAGGGTTTGGGTTTTTTCGAACAATATTTGAGTGTCTGGGTACTGGGTTGTATCATTACCGGAGTGGCCATCGGACAGTTGTTTCCCGGTGTGCCTGATTTTTTGAGCCGCTTTGAATACGCCAATGTATCCATTCCGGTGGCCATCTTAATATGGTTGATGATTTATCCCATGATGTTGAAAATTGATTTTGGCAGTATTGTGGAGGCTGCCAAAAAGCCTAAAGGACTGATTGTCACTTGCACGGTGAATTGGCTTATTAAACCTTTTACCATGTTTGTCATTTCTGCTTTTTTCCTGAGGGTCGTGTTTAGTCAGTGGATTCCTTTGGGGCTGGCGGATGAATACTTAGCCGGAGCTGTTTTATTAGGCGCAGCGCCCTGTACGGCCATGGTATTTGTGTGGAGTCATTTAACCAAAGGCGATCCGGCCTATACTTTGGTCCAGGTGGCTGTCAATAATCTCATCCTTTTGGTGGCCTTTGTTCCTATTGTGGCTTTCTTGCTAGGCATTACCGATGTGTTTGTGCCTTATGACACTTTGTTTCTTTCGACGGTATTGTTTATTGTGATTCCTCTGGTTGCGGGTTATTTCTCGAGAAAGCACATTATAGCGAAGCAGGGGATGAACTATTTTGAGAATGTTTTTCTAAGAAAATTCAACAATATCACCATGGTAGGACTTTTACTGACCCTCATTATCATCTTCACTTTCCAGGGGGAAGTTATATTGGGGAATCCGATTCATATCTTGATGATCGCCGTGCCTCTCACCATTCAAACCTTTTTCATTTTCACCATTGCTTATGGCTGGGCCAAGGTATGGAAACTGCCACATAATATCGCAGCCCCCGCTTCACTGATTGGCTCCAGCAACTTTTTTGAGCTGGCTGTCGCGGTAGCAATATCGTTGTTTGGCCTTACATCAGGGGCTGCGTTGGCAACGGTAGTGGGTGTATTAGTGGAGGTTCCGGTCATGTTGATGCTGGTCAGCATTGCCAACAGAACCCGACATTTATTTTCGGGCTGAGGACTCAATTGATTTTTAAAATTCTTTAAAGAGAGGGGAGCTGTCATGAAGTTGGACAAAGTTTTGTTGTGTACCGACTTTTCAGAACCTGCCAATCAGTTGACGGAATGTCTTTTGGAGTTGAAGGATAAAGGGCTGAAAGAAGTGGTGCTCATTCATGTGGTAAATATTCGGAGCGCAGGCGGAAATGCTTCTGTTTTACAAAAGTTCAATCAAGAGCAGCTAACCAAAGTGGCAGAGGAGATAGAAGAGGATGGTTTTTCCGTAAAAGTATCGGTTCCTATCGGATTTCCGCCTCATGAAATTGTCGATGCGGCCTTAAAAGAGCAGGTCTCTTTGATTTTGCTGGGAGCGATCGGAAAAGGGGTTGTACGCAGGGTGTTTTTGGGTTCCACCGCCTTTGATGTGATCAGAATCAGCAAAGTGCCGGTGTTGGTGGAAAAATTTACAGATACCAAAAGAGAAGAGTGTGAAATAATCTGCCGGAGAAAATTTGAACGGGTTGTCGTGCCCGTTGATTTTTCGGATGACTCCCTATCGGTCGTAGAAAATATGGGGAATTTGCTGCAGGGCCGGGGAAGGATGGTCTTGGTTTTTGCTTTGGAAGGCAGCGAAAACAAAAAGGATTTGAAAAAGGCGAAAGAAGATGCAGAGAAGAAGCTTGAGGATCTGAAAAGTGAATGGGAAAATACCGGAGCAGAAGTAAAATGTCATGTCAAAGAAGGCATAGCTTCCCAGAGTATCCTACAAGTCGCAGAAGAGAAAGAAGCGACCTTGATTGCCATGTCGAAGCGTGGGAGAGGACAAATCAGGGAGCTTTTGATCGGCAGTACAGCAGAAGCGGTGGCTCTGCGTTCAAAAATCCCCATCTTATTGTTTCCTTCCAAGACGCATCGTTAGAAAAGATTGGTGAGAAATAAGCCCCGGTCGAAAATTCGTTGGGCCGGGCTTTTCTTTTTTTAATTTGCCACAGACAGCCGCTGCTCAGATCCTAATATTTTTAAATAAAAAGACACCATTTTTTTAAAAGGACTTTTCACGATCACCAGAATAAGCCTTATCAGTCGAATGTATCCGTGTTGAGGAAACTAATAAGTCTTTTTTACTAAGGAATATAATCAAGCGACTGTTTATTATGGCATAACGGGAGAAAAGGGCTTTGGCTTGTATCGCCATTTTTCCAAGACGAGGTCGGGTTGATGGTCTTTGGCTTTCGCTGCGTTTTCAAGGGAAGCATCATTTAGAAGAAAGAAAGGGCCCTTTTGGGTTGACAGCTCGGGCATAGAATACTATAATTATATTAGATTATACTTATATAGCAATATTGGGGTGATCGGATGAAAGTGTGGCAAAAACTAAGTCTCATGGTGGCTGTCTTCTCGGCCGTCTATTTCATGCCTCTTTACAGCGGACGCTTTACAGGAGCGGTACTGGAAGCTCTTTATATGGTCCAGTATTACGCCAGGCAGCATGTACTTACCTGCCTTATTCCGGCTCTGTTTGTCGCCGGAGCGATCGCTAGTTTCATTTCACAGAATGCGGTACTTCAATATTTTGGCGCAGAAGCCAAGAAATGGCTGTCTTATGCCGTGGCTTCGGTGTCCGGTTCCGTGCTGGCCGTATGCTCTTGCACGGTGCTGCCGCTGTTTGCCGGTTTGTATAAAAGAGGGGCCGGCATTGGTCCGGCGACCGCTTTTCTCTATTCGGGTCCGGCAATCAACATTTTAGCCATCATTTTAACGGCCCGGGTATTGGGTTGGGAGTTGGGTTTGGCTCGAGCTGTAAGTGCCGTTGTCTTTGCGATTATCATTGGTTTGACCATGTCGGTGATCTTTCGAAAGGAGGATAAGGAAAGATTAAACCTTATCTCTTTTGAAGGGGAAGAAGAAGAAAGTCGATCTCTTACTCAAAGTGCTGTTTATATGGGCCTATTGGTCCTCATCTTGGTGTTTGCCGCCTGGTCCCGTCCGCCCGAAGACGCCGGTTTTTTCTATACGGTTTTTCAAATGAAATGGTATATAACGGCCTTTTTATTGGCTTTATTGGGGGTTGTCCTGTGGAGATGGTTTGAAAAAGAAGAAATGGTTGAATGGATGGAATCAACCTGGGTTTTCGCCCAGCAGATTCTGCCCCTGCTTTTTATCGGGGTGCTTATCGCAGGTTTTTTAATGGGCCGACCGGGCCTTGACGCCGGGATTATCCCGTCTGTCTACGTAGAGCAGTTAGTGGGCGGTAATTCCCTGCAGGCCAATGCGATCGCTTCTGTCTTAGCGGCGTTCATGTACTTTGCCACTTTGACGGAGATTCCCATCCTTCAGGCTTTAATCGGAGCGGGCATGGGACAGGGCCCATCACTGGCCCTTCTTTTAGCAGGACCCGCGCTCAGTCTGCCCAGCATGTTGGTGATTCACAGCGTACTGGGACTTAAGAAAACGGCCGTGTATATAGGCTTGGTCGTGGTAATGGCTACTTTCAGCGGAATGATCTACGGCACTTTTTTCTAGTTTCTAAAAAATAAGCCGCAAGCTTAGGATCAGTGATAGCGAAGAAGGCTTTTGTCTTGGTAAATAGATGGTATTTGCTGATCCGGCAGAAATCAGGCCTTTGCTGTGGAGCTTGCGTAGATGATTGCCAAAACGGGGTGTTCGAAAAAGAAAGAATGCCTTCGAAAGCCATTGATCCTGATGGCTGCCGGGGCTATCAAAATTGCTGCCCGACAGGATCGATTGCTTATTTTGGTGATGCCGGGCAGTTCAAGGCGCGCCGGCTGTTTTTTTTGGTCGGTCAGTGTTCATTATAGACAGGGATTACTGATCAGAAAAGTTAGGAAAGAATAAAGAGGTTGGTCTTTTTTTGTGAGAAAAGATCCAAAGAGGAACAACAAAAGGCTTATGAAGAGACTGTGATCAGCCATGTTTTATCAGCGGTGGGTTTTAAGCGCACCGGGTCTTATAAAGCTATACAGACGCGGTGAAGTGGTAAAGCTTACTAAAGAAAAGATATCGCGACTGAAAAGAGACTCTTTCTTCTTTCAAGAGAGAGTCTCTTTTTATTGCCCTCATCAGGCAAAGATCAACACAGAAAAGGGGTATTTTAAAAGCGTGGGAAGGGAATTTATGTGCTTGAAAAGCAACGGAAACAACACCCCGTTATTTTTGACCCGGGGCAAACAAAGATCAGCACGGTTTACATAAAGCCCGGGGTTTTTACCTGATTTTATTTACTTCTTGCATAAAGGCGGCTGTATGTTCTGAGCAGACCCGGCCTGAATCTTTATAAGTGTCTTTTAAATAGCTTCCGATAATGCCGCCGTCTGCCAAATAAAGCTGCTCTCTACCATTTTCGGCTGTCAAACCGGCTCCGATGATAAGAGGAAAGCCCATACCCAAGATGCTTCTAAACTGTTTTATTTTGCCCGTATCTGTTGCTTCACCGGTTTTATCCCCGGTGACGACAATGGCGTCGCAGCGGGTCATGGCAATTTGCAGATCCTCCTTTAATGTCCGGCCGGAGAGATAAGGCTGGTATTTAAACCGGACGCCCCCCAGCAAAAAAGAGGGTGTCCTTTCTCTTTCTTGGCTGATAAACATATGGAAATGCTCATCGTCTTTGGGTGGTAAGTGTCCGGCCACAGAATCAAGTTGAATAAAGCGGGCTTGATAGCGCCGCGCCAGGGCAAAACCTGCCCGGTCATCGTCGAGGACGTTGACACCGAAACAGATCCGGCTTCTCTCTGTAACCAGGTAGTCAAGCACGGTTTCCATGTCGGCGGGTGACCCGAAATAGTTTTCGACAATCACCGCATCGATCCCGTTTTGGGTCATTATGTCAATTTCTTTTTTGGCGATGTCAAGTTTTTCGGCTTTGGAAGATCCTGTAAGATGCACCATGCCCATAACGGGTTTTGGTTTAGAAAACAGATCTAGAAAATTTGCGCCTGCCGGTCTATTCATCTCTTTTTCTCCTTTTATGAAAAAATATTTGAGGGAAAGATCACAGCTTTTGCTCCTCTTTTTTCAGAAAAGACCTCTTAAATGAAAGATAAAAAAGACAAAGTCTCTTCATGATAGAACCGGTAAGACCGATGAAACTTATAGCAGTTAAACGGCCTGAAGAGGCATGGATGGGCAGTCTCTTACATGACGGTGCTTCATTCGGTGCCATGCTTGCCAAGGTATTGTGAAAAAAAGGCCTGTCTTTCATCCGATTTGGCTTAGGCCCATACTTTTTTACACGCATAAACCCGGTTTTCGATGCTGGCCGTAAGAAGCAGAGAATAGGGTGCCTTATCAGCTGTGCTTTCGCATAAGTTACTTTTTTCGCTTCCATCTTGCAGATCCTTTTTTTGTTTTAGCAAAAAATTTCAAAAACCCAAAGATTGTCCAAGGATTGGGCTGGCTGCTTTTAAAATTTCTGCCCGGAGCGAAGACGCGGTATAAAGGCAGTGGCGAAAGATCAAAGGGGCTGCGGGTGAAGATCAGCCAAGTTTAAAATGAAGAAAGGAGGATTTTTAGTGTTCATATATCGGTGCTGACCGGGCCGGCACCAGGCAGCTTTTAAAAAACGGGCCTTTGTTTTGTGTGGATTTTTTGCAGGTTGACGGGATGTTATGTGTAATTTATGATAAATAGAAAGAGGCGCTCCATTAAGTTTTTAGGGCGTATACTTGCATTTTGTTAAAACAAGCATCTTTGGAGGGATGGTCGGACATGGAAAGAAACGATCAGCAACCGGTCATGTTTTTTTTAGGCGATGCGGCTTTGGATGAATACTACCAAGCAAACTATTTTCCGCGGTTAAAAGAGAAAATTACGGTACAACCCCTGCCGGCTGAGTCAGGGGGGATGGTGGCGAACGCCGCCTGCGTATCAGCCGCCCTGGGCTGTCAGACCCATTTTCTGGCCATGCTAAAAGACAGCGAAATAACCGAAAAATTATTAACTGATATGAGAAAGGGCGGTATTGAAACAAAATGGGTGATCTATAACAATGATCTGCCGGAGGCCAAAACCATTATCATTTTAGCCGAAGGAGAGCATACGGTCTTTATCCCCACCCTGGGGATCGACAAGATTGAAATTGCCAATACGACGCTGGATTTCATCAAGACTTGCGACTATTTTTTTACCACCATGGTCGAATTTGGCCCTTTGGTATGTGAAGAGAAGACTTCGTATGAGGTGCTCTGTGAAATACAAAAGGCCGGCTGCAGGACGGTTTTTGACATGGATGTGAATGGTTTTGCCCCCCGGGAGTTCAAGTTTTTAAAAGCCATCGATATCCTTTTTATCAATGAAAAAGGCTTTGAGCAAATGAAGGGAGACAAATCACAACAAGAGCGGGTAGAAGATTTATTCTCTTACGGTCTTGAAATCCTCATCATCACTAAAGGCGACAAAGGATGTTTCGTCTACCAGGGTGAAAATATGTGGCAAATTCCGGGCATTCCAACAGAAGTGGTGGATGTAACCGGGGCAGGCGATACCTTTGCCGGCGCTTTTATGTATGCTTATCATAAATGGCAGGATCCTAAAAAAGCAGCCGTTTTTTCTGTAGGGGCCGCTACTAGATGTGTCAGCACCTTGGGGGCTAGAAGCGGAACGGCCAGAGAAGAAGAGGTCCTTTCCTTTCTGTCTCAAAAGGGTATTTCCTTCCCGGCGGAGTAAAGCGCAAAAAGCCCCTGTCATTGAAGAAAGGCCCTGATTATGGTATACTATAAGCAGCAGAAAACGGCTTTAAGCAGACCGGACGGTCGCGGGCATAAGTTTTTGTGTCCGAGGAAAGTCCGAGCTCCAAAGAGCAGGGTGCTGGGTAACGCCCAGTGGGGGCAACCCCAAGGCTAGTGCCACAGAAAGATACCGCCGTTTATTCGGTAAGGGTGCAATGGTGAGGTAAGAGCTCACCAGCGGCCGGGTAACCGGCCG
Source organism: Candidatus Sumerlaeota bacterium (assembly GCA_007132905.1). Classification (GTDB taxonomy): domain Bacteria; phylum Bacillota; class SLNR01; order SLNR01; family SLNR01; genus SLNR01. Next base: position 7,597 of record SLNR01000170.1, read on the forward strand.
GCTCGGTAAACCCCACCCGGAGCAAGACCAAATAGGGGGAGGATGAGGCTGCTCGCTGAATCCCCGGGTTAGGTCGCTTAAGATGCAGGGCAACCTGTATCGTAGACAGATGGCCGTCCCTCGCAAGAGGACAGAACTCGGCTTACAGGTCTGCTTAAAGCCCACTGCCCAACAAAGGTCCGCCGTAAGGCGGGTTTTTTTATGGGCAAGAAAAAAAGATGTCAGAGGTGTTTTCTGTCAAAAGAAGGATTCGGCGGTAAATTGTTGAACAATATAATACAACAATTACGCAAGGAGGGAACGGATCATGAAAATTGCCATATTGGGATCAGGAGCAGGGGGGCAGGCGACGGCCGCGGATTTTGCCCTCCACGGCTGGGAAGTGGCCGTATTCGATTTTCCCGAATTTTCCAAGCAGACCGAAGGGATTACCGAAAAAGGGGGCGTTGAGCTTACAGGACAGATAAAAGGCCTGGGCAAGGTTTCGTATGCGGGAGACGATATGGGTCGGGTGATGAAAGGAGCCGATCTTATTATGCTGGTAGGTCCCGCCTAC
>SLNR01000084.1 GCA_007132905.1 Candidatus Sumerlaeota bacterium
ACCTTATCCATTACTGAAAGAATCCATGAAAAACTAGACCAAAATCACCATGAAGCAACCCTTGTTCACATAAAAACACAGGATGGTAAGCCTTTTAAAAAAGAGGACATCCGGTTTCAATCTTTACCCGATCACCGCCACTATGATACATTTGTCATCGAGTCCCCTGTTCATGCTTTTTCGGTTTCCCTGCCGATGTCTGCCTTTCTTAAACAAATTGATGCTTTTGAACAGAAAAAAATTATCTTGTTTGTAACCCAACGATTAGCCCGCCCTTGGATGGGAGGAAACCAGGCTATCTCGCTAATGAAAGATCTTTGCATTTCAAAAGAAGGTCGCGTGATTGGATCTCATATTATCAACTGGAACAGCCAGCAAAAGGACAAACAGATCAGCTATCTTATCGAAAGCACCTCTGCGTTAGTATAGTCGGGCAGCTATTTTTTTCTTGTTGGGCATGATCGGTCTTTCCCTTAAAAAGTAAGTATAATCTCATAACAAGTTTTTTTTCGCTTAATTTATCCGGCTGCAGACAGAACTGACTGCCTATCTTAGCCGTGATACCTTGCTATAGAAGGCATCCCGGGCAAAAAATGATCTTAAAACATCCCACAGCTTTTATAGAGACGGCTTTAAAAAACAGCAAAAGGCCCTATGGCTTTTTACCACAGGCCTTTTTTCTCAAAGCAATCCATCTTTCTATTCATAACAAACTACTGCTGGTTTACAATAAGATTTTCGTCAGGTCACTTTTGCAAAAAAATTAGAATTTAAGCATCCATCCGCGCCCGGCAAAAAAATCTAGATCAGCTTTCACTTCCTGGCTGCCAAAGTTTTTTTCATCCGAGCCATAAAGAAACCGTCGGTATCGTATTGATGCGGCAGAAGCGTTAAAAGACCTTTTTCTGCTCCGTTAGCTTTTCTCAGCCTCTCTGGCAAGAATGGTTGCAGGGAATCCAATTCGAAACGACCATCTCTTTGCAAAAAAGAGTCTATCTGATCTTCGTTCTCTTCCGGCTCAAGAGAACAGGTGCTGTAGACAAGAACGCCTCCGGGCCGCACATACTCAGCTGCTTGAGAAAGAATTTGACCCTGCACTGCTGCTAGTTTTTTTATCTGGTCCGGGTATTTTTGCCAGCGCGCATCCGCCCTTCGGCGAAGCACTCCCGTGCCGGAACAGGGAGCATCAATTAAAACGCGGTCAGCGCTTTGTTTATCGATTCCTTCTATTCGTCTGGCAGCATCGGCAGCTAGAGTCCTGACAACATCTAGACCCAATCTTTGGCACGTTTGCTGAAGATCTAACAGCCTTTTTTCCGATATATCTACTGCCAATAAACATCCTTTGTTGTTCATCATCTCCGCCATATGAGCGGTTTTTCCCCCCGGCGCTGCACATAGGTCTAAAATCCGTTCGTTGGGCTGGGGCGAAACAATAGGTGCCACCATCATGGAAGCTTCATCTTGAACCGAAAACAATCCTAATTTAAATTCTTCTATCTTTCTTATCGGTGGTGCCCCTTTTAAAATCAATCCGTAGGAGGAGTATCGACACAGATCAGCTTCAATATCTTTTGCAAGAAATTTATTCCGCAGGCTCTTTCGAGTAGTCTTTAGTGTGTTCGCTCTAATAGTAAGCGGCGGCGCCTCATTGTTGCGTTGACAAAGTTCCAAAGTGGTGTTCACTCCATACCTTTTAAGCCATCTATCTACCAACCATCTAGGATGAGAATAGAATACCGATACAAACAAACCCGAATCAGCATCCGGGTCCGGCCACGGAAGTTTGTCCTTCTTTCTCCCTATATTACGCAGCACACCATTGGTATAACGAGTCCATCCTTTATGTCCGTAGCACCTGGCTAGATCAACCGATTCGTTTACCGCGGCTGCATCCGGAATCCTTGCCAAATAGAGAATCTGGTAGGCGCCCAATCTTAGAATATTCCGCAAATAAGGCGGCATATCTGCCGCCTTTCGATTTCCAATTCTTTCTAAAATCCAATCCAAAGCGTTTCGCATACGCAAAGTGCCGTACACCATTTCCGTCACAAGCGCTCTGTCTTTAGCAGAGAGTTTAACGGACTCAAGAGCTTGATCAACTGCCTCATTGGCAAATATTTTCTCAGCTTCAATCAAAGTCAGTGTTTCCAGGGCGGTGGCTCTAGATGTTTTCCCCTTCCTCTCGTTCACGACACATTCAGCCTTTCTGCCTGCATTCCTCTTGGTAAAACGCGCGTTCGGACGAAAAAATCCGACGGCTTTCGCATATATGGAACACCGAAAAATTCCATGCTTTGATACTCATACTCCACATCAACAACTTCAATATTCTTAACTTGGACAGACGTTGTAAACATCTGCTGTACAAGCCGCCCAATGACAGGGCCCGTCAAATTGGCGATCATCATAGCCAACAGGACATTGAGGAAAGTAAAATAGCCTGTTTGAAAAAGAAGCAGCAAAAACACCACGGCCGAAAGCAAATTAGCCGAAGCTATGCTCGTTCCGCACCGGTCATGGATGGCTAAATGCGACTCTCCCCTTTTGAGCCTTTCGAGCCCAACGCGTGCAAATTTCTCCACCAAACCCGGATCAGAAGCACCCCTGATTAAAAAACCGTCATCTCTTGCCAGTCCCGCCAAACGCTGGGGCCCATAGTATTCTTCGATAACATTAATCGTAGCATGCTCTAAAGCGTGGTTGCACCGCAAACGTTCATTGGTGGCAATCTCATATATCTGACGAGGTACCGTAAATAGATTTATCATAGACTGAAATGTGAACTGAATGGGTAAAATTAATAGATTAAAAGCAAGTATTAAGGCTATCGGCCAAAAAATAAGCAGCAGGATGATCCACACTTTAGCCTCGCCGCCCTCTCAACAAGAGCAGTCTTAGCAGCTGAGCAACAGCCATCGCTGCCGCTGCCACATAGGTCATGGCTGCAGCCCGCAGTACTTTCTTGGTGTGATCAATTTCCTCTCCGGAAATATAACCCCCTCCTTCAAGAAGGGCAACCGCGCGCGTGCTTGCATTAAACTCCACCGGGAGAGTAGCGATTTGGAATATAACCGCTAAAGAGAACAGGACAATACCAAAATCCACCAGTCCCGGCATACCGAATATCAGACCGATAAAAAAGAGCGGGAAAGCGGCTTTTGTTCCAATTTGAGCCGAAGGAACAATCAAATTTCTAAAGGTAAGCGGGACATAGCCTAAATCATGCTGAAGCGCATGCCCTGTCTCGTGAGCTGCCACGCCCAGCGCAGCAACCGAATTCCCATCATGGACATTCGGGGATAGACGAACCACCTTGCCTCTGGGATCATAATGATCCCCCATATTATTTTTCGCCCGCTCCACAGATACGATACCATCAAGCCCGGCGTCGGCCAAGAGGTTTTTTGCTACTTGTGCTCCTGTTGCCCGGGAACGAGAAGGTACCTTCATATACTTTTCAAAGGTAGTCTTGACCAAATTTTGCGCATACATGGCAAAAAACAAAGCCGGCAAAACGAATAAAATCAGCCCGGAATCAATCATAAACAAAGGCATTACGGCTCACTCCTTTCTCTATCACCCCTATATTGTATCATTTTTACGAATCATTTCCAAGTCTCTCACCTTCTTCTAATCGGCTGCCCCTTAGAAAATCATCTGCTGTCATCGCTCGACTGTTTTCCAATTTTACTTTTTTGACAAGAACATAACCACTTCCACACAAAACAACGAACCCTTTTTTCTTTATGATCCGCACAACCGTACCAGGCGGATCTTCTCTGGCGATGATCCCCTGGCCCTCGCCTGTATAAACATCGGCTTCGTATATTTTCAAATTCTTTTGTCTAAAGATCGTATAGGCGCCAGGCCAAGGATTCATACCCCTAATCAGATTAACAATTTCACGGGCAGATTTTGTCCAATCAATCTTCTCGTGTTTTCGTTTTAATAAGGGAGCATACGTTGCCCGGCTGTGGTCTTGGGAGATCCCCGCGAATTGATCAAGTTGGATCAATTCAATGGCCTGAATTAATAGATCAGCGCCTAAATCTGCTAACTTGTCATGCAAGGTACCAACGGTATCTTTGGTGGTTATCGGGATTTTTTCTTGAACAATCATGTCACCGGTATCCATACCTTCGTCCATCATCATAATGGTGACGCCTGTTTCTCTTTCCCCGTTTATTATCGCCCAATGGATGGGAGCAGCTCCGCGATAAGCAGGCAACAAAGATGCATGAACATTTAAACAGCCTTTTTGAGGAATATCAAGGATATCTTTGGGAAGAATCTGCCCATAGGCAACTGTTACGATCAGTTTAGGTTCTACAGATTGAATTTGCTCCACCCACTTAGCTTCGCGGATATTTTCAGGTTGAAGCACACAAAGTCCCTTCTTAAGCGCAGCCTCTTTCACAGGAGGAGGCTTTCTCTCTTTGCCTCTTCCTTTGGGGCGATCAGGCTGGGTTATAACAGCAGCCACTTGGCGCCCCTCTTCAAGCAGACGATTTAAAGACGGAATGGCAAACTCAGGCGTTCCCATAAAAACAATATTCATGGCCAGGCCTCCCTTTAAGCTGTATCTTCTTCTTGTCCTTTCGCGTCGCGACTGCCCCCTTGACTGTCTTCCTTCCCTTTCTCCGGTTTTTCTTCTGCTTTTTTTGGGCTTTCTGTTTCTTCTTTCTTATCAACAACCACTTCCTCTGCTATATCCACAAAAAGAATCCCGTTTAGGTGATCTATTTCATGAAGAATAGCTCGGGCCAGCAGCCCTTCGGCGTCAACCCAGATTTTTTTGCCGGTCTCACTGACAGCTTCCACCGTGATTTTCTCTGGGCGTGTAACTTTCCCTACCTTTTCAGGAACACTAAGACAACCTTCAATGTCCTTTTCCTCACCTTCTTGCCGAAGAATCGTAGGGTTGATGAAAGTATATACCCCTGCACCGATATCGACAACGATGATGCTTTTGGAAACGCCAACCTGCGGGGCGGCCAGGCCAATCCCATCAGCATGATACATTGTCTCGATCATATCCTGAATCAAAGCTTTAATGTTTTTATTTACTTTTTTCACCGGAGCTGTTTTTTTTCTCAGCACATCATCCCCGTCTTTGCGTATTTCCAAAACAGTCACTCCATCGCCTCCTCGCCTAATAACATCCTTTGCCAATCTGATGAATGAAGACAGTGATGCATTGTGTTTTCATTCAAGAAATATTTTTCACGAATAAGTAGAGGGCTAATCTAAACAAAACCCAAAGGATCTACATCAATACTTATTTTCACACCCCGTTCCCTTCCAATCTCATAGATCCTATCCAAGCAGCTCTTGACAATTTCATGTGGAAGCTGCCTTTGCTTACCTAAAACAAACATCTGCCAGCGATAATGTCCTTTGATTTTCCCTAGCAAAGCTTGCGAAGGACCCATCAGGCATAGATTTTCCCTGCCCTGTTCTATTTTCTGAGTCAGATGGCTCCCTATTTCTTCCGCTGCTTGTATAGTATCCTTTTCCACCGGAGACCAAACTAATAAGCTGATTGCTCTAGAAAAAGGAGGGTAATCAAGTGCTTTGCGATACTCGATTTCCTGTTGATAAAAACCCTCATAGTCATGATTTTGAGCCAGCTGAATGCTGTAATGCTCCGGTGTGTATGTTTGAATAACCACTTCTCCGGGGACCCGGCCTCTTCCGGCCCGGCCCGCGACTTGAGTTAAAAGCTGAAAAGTCCGTTCCCCCGATATGTAGTCAGGAAAATTAAGAGCTGTATCCGCCGTAATGACACCCACAAGCGAGACATTTTCAAAATCCAAGCCTTTGGCTATCATCTGCGTTCCCACCAGCATATCCCCTTTCCCTGAGCGAAAGGCCGACAAAATTCTTTCATGCGAGCCTTTTTGGGTAGTTGTATCCATGTCCATTCGAAGTACTCGCAAATCAGGGAAAAGTTTGTTCGCCTCCTTCTCGACTCTTTCGGTCCCAATTCCAAAATAACGGATATGATGGCTCCTGCACTTTGGACAGATGTCAGGAACTTTTTCGGTCAACGAACAATAATGGCACTGCAGATATTTTTGTGTCTCGTGATAGGTTAAAGAGACATCACAATGGGGGCATCGCAGAGAATGCCCGCATTCTCTGCATAAAACAAAGGTGGAAAAACCTCGTCTGTTCAAAAAAATAATGCTCTGCTGTCCCTTTGCATGCGCTTTTAGGATGGCTTCTTGTAATTTGCGGCTAAACGGATTTTTATTTTTCGCTTTTAACTCCTCCCTCATATCAATCACATTGACTTGAGGAAGAGATTCGCCTGTGATTCTTTGCGGCAGGGTAAGAATTTCCATTTCTTTTTGCTGGGCGCGGTGATACGTTTCCACCGAAGGAGTCGCACTTCCCAGCACTACACAAGCTCCTTCTAATTTACTGCGAAAAAAGGCAATCTCTCGAGCATGATATTTTGGATTTTCGCTTTGTTTATAGGAAGGCTCATGTTCCTCATCGATGATGATCAAGCCCAATCGCTTAAAAGGCGCAAAAACAGCAGAGCGGGCTCCTACCACAATGGATGCCTGGCCGTGCAGGATTCTCCTCCACTGATCATACCGTTCACCCGCGGACAAGCGGCTGTGCAAAACAGCCACATCTCCCCCAAACCTCGATTTAAACCTTTCCACTGTTTGGGGGGTTAAAGAAATTTCCGGTACCAACACGATAGCTTGCTTCCCTAAATCCAGTACATATCGAATCGCCTGTAGATATACCTCTGTCTTACCACTTCCCGTCACTCCGTGCAGAAGATAACTCTTTCCTTCTTCTTTTATCCCATCCTTAATCTTATCTAGCGACCGCTTCTGATCCTGATAGAGAGATAAGTCCTCACTTGATTCAAAGTCGCTCTCAGGATGAGGATCCCGATTCACTTCCTCTTTTTCCCGTTTTACCAGACCTTTTTCTTCCATACGGGCAATGACACCGGGACTTATGCCAAGGTAGTCTTTAATCGTCGCTTCTCGAAGAGGCCGACCATAAGAATAAAGCATTTCGATTACTTCTGCTTGCCGCGGCGCCCTTCGTCTTATTTTCTCCCAGGACTCAGGATCAGAACTTTCGTCGGTAAGTTCGACGATGTTGGCTGTCTTGATCTTGAGACCATCGTTTACAACAGCCTCTCTTTTTATGATCCCTTTTTTCTCAAGAACTTTTAACGAAGGCAATAAAGAACGGCTCCCCAATTTCCTTTCAAGAGCGTTTCGATCAATCGTTTTTTCTTTGACCAGAACCTGCATAATTTTTGCCTGTTGGGAATTGTCTTTCAATTGAAAAGCTTTTTCCCCTTTTACAATGAGAGAATCTGCTGTTAAAACGATTCTCTCTTGGCTCTCCCAACGAACCCCGGCCGGAAGGATACTTCGAAAAGCCTCTGCTTTTGTACAAAGATAGTGATCCGCCATCCACAAAGCCAAAGCCAACATATGCTGGCTGATCAGAGGTTTCTCGTCCATAACCGAAAGAATGGGGCGAACATTTTTTACTTCTGCCTCAGACAATAATCCCAGAACAATCCCTTCTACTTTTCTGCTGGTGAAGGGCACCAACACCCGAACTCCCGGGGCAACAAAAGGCATTAAATCTTCTGGTACACGATAATGAAACGGCCTGTCCAATGATCGGGAGGGTACATTCAAAAGAACTTCAGCAAATTGATCTCTCTTGTTTTCTGCGCATTCATTCATCCGACCTATCCTCCCGCGAATTTTCAATATCTTCCCTCAATAACAACAGGGGCGGATACTGGTTAGAATCCGCCCCGTCTTTTTCTTCATTGCTACTCTTTCTAAGGTACCAGCTTTTTTACTTTGTCAATTACCAACTCAGCCAATTCCTTTTTGGTCATTTTGGGGACTTCTTCTATCGACCCGTCTCTATAAATGATTTTAGCAATATTTGTATCAGAAGCAAAACCAGCTCCTTCTTGGGTGACATCATTGGCCACCACCAGATCAAGATTCTTTTTCTCAATTTTTGCTTTGGCATTGGTGAGAAGATCATCTGTCTCGGCTGCAAATCCAACCAATATTTTATTCCCTTTTCTTTGCCCTAATTCCAATAGAATATCGGGGTTTCTTTCAAGATTTATCACCAGCTGCTCTTCTGTAACATCGTCCTTTTTAATTTTTTTATCTGCGATATCAGCTGGTCGATAATCCGAAACCGCTGCACTTTTAATGACGATATCCGTTTCATCATAATGATCTAACACAGCTTTATGCATCTCAACGGCGCTCTTTATGTTAATCACTTTCATTCCTTTTGGCGGGGGCAGCATGGTCGGGCCGCTAATTAAAATAACCTCCGCTCCGCGATTCCTTGCTTCTTCGGCCACGGCATAACCCATCTTTCCGGTGGAAGGATTTGTTAAATGCCTGATAGGATCCAGAGCCTCACGAGTCGGACCGGCTGTGACTAAGACCCGTTTTCCAGCCAAATCTTTTTCTGAAGACAACGCCTTACAAGCAGCTTTTAAGATCACTTCATTATCCGGCAGCCGCCCCTTGCCTTCGTATCCGCAGGCAAGGTAGCCGTAATCAGGCTCAACAATATGGTAGCCCAAATCTTTTAGCTTTTCGATGTTTGTCTGTACAATCGGGTTATCATACATTTTGGCGTTCATGGCCGGAGCAATAACAATGGGAGCCTTAACCGCCATCACGGTCGTCGACAGCATATCATCGGCAATTCCGTTGGCTATTTTACCAATGATATTCGCCGTAGCGGGAACAATCATAAAGAGATCGGCGCTATCTGCAAGTCCAATGTGTTCCACATTCCATTTCTTTGGCTCCGCCCACATGTCAGTATGGACCGGATTTTGCGACAACGTTTGAAAAGTCATCGGCCGGACTAGTTCGCCGGCGGATTGCGTCATAATGACATGTATGTCCGCTCCCAGTTTTTTCAGCCTGCTTACAAGATCCGCCGCTTTATAAGCCGCAATACATCCTGCAACGCCAAAAACAATGGTTTTGCCTGGAAAAATCCTTTCTAATTCCACCTTTCTCAACTCCTTTTACCCAAAGACAGCTATTTTATACCTTCGCGAATTCGCTCATACCCAACGAATCCTTCAAAGACTTCCTGCAGGGCAGCTGTCACCATTTTATTGCTTTTCATCTGCACACCCGGCTCTTCCCCTTCTGTTAGTGCACGTGCCCTTTTGGCTGCCACAACAACTAAAGTATATTTGCTATCCACTTTCTTTAGCAACCCGTCTAATGGCGGATTAATCATCCTTAACCCTCCTAACATCCTCGTATCTCATTTTCGTTCATCAATCTTTTGATATGATTTAATGTCCGTGAAATCTTGCTCTTCTCGGCTAAGCGAATAGCCCTGATCATATCCAACGCTCTTTCTAGATCATCGTTTACCACAATATAGTCGTAATGTTTCGCTTCTTTAATCTCATCGGCTGCCCTTTGAAATCTTTTTTCTAAAGACTCATCCGATTCGGTCCCTCGCGAAGCAATTCTTCTTTTAAGCTCTTCCATGCTGGGAGGAGCAATAAAAACGAAAATACCATTTTCGCCAGACTCTCTTATTTGTCCTGCTCCCTGAACATCGATTTTCAAAATAACGTCCTTACCACGTCGAATACACTGATTTACATACTCCTTAGGTGTCCCATAATAATCACCGTAAATATCTGCCCACTCCAAAAATTCGCCAGCGTCGATTTTTTCCTCGAAGTCGATTCGATTCATAAAAAAATAATCGCGCCCATCCACTTCGTTTTCTCTCGGCTCGCGGGTAGTGGCCGATATGGAGTATTGCAAACTTTCGTCCCCTGTTTCCAAAAGCTTCGCAATCAATGTATCTTTTCCTGAGCCTGATGGTCCCGAAATAACCAGCCGTAAACCTTCTTTCATAGTCTTAATCAGGTGACGGGATCCGGTTCAGGGTGGGGGTGCTGTTCACGGGAAGAGAGACGATGAGCTACTGTCTCAGGCTGGACAGCTGAGAGCACGACATGGTCGCTGTCGGTGATGACAACAGCCCTTGTTCGTCTCCCGTAGGTGGCATCAATCAAACGTCCATGATCTCTTGCTTCTGTAATAATTCGCTTAATCGGAGCTGATTCCGGGCTTACAATCGCAATAATTCGATTCGCAGATACAATGTTGCCAAATCCAATGTTAATTAGTTTAATTTCCATGATCCATCCTCCTTTGGCTATTCTTACCTAATCTTCAAACAAGATTTTGAATCTGTTCTCGGATTTTCTCCATCTCTGCTTTCATTGAAATGACTATTTCAGACACCTCAAAATCGGCTGTCTTTGATCCTATCGTATTGACTTCTCTATTCATTTCCTGGATAATAAAATCAAGCTTCCTGCCGATTTCATTCCCCGTTTTAAGCATTTCTTCTACCTGGCTGAGATGGCTCTTTAGCCTTACCACTTCTTCTGTTATACTGCTTTTTTCGGCAAACAAGGCAACTTCTGTCAACAGCCGGTTTTCATCTACAGATAGATCTTCTAACTTTTCTTTCAATCTTTTTTCAAGGCGGTTTTGATACTCTTCTTCCACCTGAGGTGCTTTTTCCTCTATTTTATCGGTTTTCTCCATTAAGATTTTAGTCCGATCTAAAATATCCTGACATAAGGCACCTCCTTCTGTTTTGCGCATTTGAAGAAGGTTTTTTACAGCCTGTTCTAATACCGGCTGTAAAGCTTCCCATACCTGCTCGCTATCTTCAGGGGCATCTTCAGGGTTAAAAATACCATCAAATCCGGCCAAGTCGACCGTGTCGGTGCGATCGGGAACTCCGAGTCGGTCTGAAACGCTTTTAAGCGCTTTCACATAAGCTTCCGCCAAAGGCCAATCGATCAAAATGTGCTTATCCTGTGCCTCCCCGGGTTCAATATCAATACTTGCTTCCACCCGTCCCCTGACGGCAACGCTTTGAATCATTTTTTTGATTCTATCCTCTAGTACGGCATACTGTCTGGGCATCCGCACCGATACCTCACAATAACGATGGTTCACCGAACGGAGACGAACAGACAGCTGCCACCATTCATCCTGAAAGACATGCTGTCCGTAACCGGTCATGCTGTAAGCCATAACATCCCACCTTCGTTTTACATAGATATTTTCACAACCTATTATAAACTGCCAAAACCAATAACAAATGTTTGTGAGAAAACGCAAAACATTTCCTTCATTTTTCCAGTCGAAACATCGCCCGGACCGTCTCTCTCTTAAGTGATGACTTCGATCTGCTCTTTGTATCTACTATTAGCGAAAGAATACACCTTTTCCTTCCGTTTTTCTCCTTTTTCCAAATAATATCTTTTGTTTGACGGAGATTCTTTGCGGTGATATACTTTGGGTACATTTTGATTCTATGATGAAACGAGGCCTACCTATGGCATACGATGCACTAACAATGAGAGCCGTCATCTTTGAGCTCGCTGATAAAATCATAGACGGGCGGATCAGCAAAATATACCAACCGTCCCGCCATGAAGTTTTGCTGCACATACGCAAAAGCAGAGAATCATATAAATTAAGACTTTCCTCTCATCCCCAGCAGGGTGGGGTCTATATTACAGAAGATGTCAGTGAAAATCCCCAGGATCCACCCATGTTCTGCATGCTTTTAAGAAAGCATGTTGAAGGAGGACGGATCATCTCAATTTCACAAATAGGGTTAGAGAGGATCTTCATTCTTGAGATCTTAACCCGCGATGAAACCGGAACCGAAAAAAAACGCCGTTTGATCGCAGAAATTATGGGCAAACACAGCAATCTTATTTTAGTCCAAGAGGAGGAAAATGTAATTGTTGACAGTATTAAGAGGGTTCCTGAACAAGTCAGCCGGCGAAGACAGGTGCTGCCGGGAATCTCTTATCAATGGCCCCCGCCCCAAAACCGAGATCATCCCTTTGACGCTTCACAAGAGACCATCCTTGAGAACCTGCGCTCTCGCCCTCTTAACGAAAAGGCATCAAGAAGCCTACTGGTAAGTTATGAAGGACTAGGACCCCTTTCGGCAAAAGAAATTATCACGCGGGCCGGCATTGATCCCGATGCCAAGCGCTCTTGGCTAAAAAACGGAGAAGAACAAAATATCTGCAGAGCCTTTCTTGATTTTTTCAAAGATATGGAGCACCACCAATATCAACCTAGTTTAGCCATTGATCCCGGAGAAAAAAAAGCCCTTGCTTATGCACCTTATGTGATGCACCAATACCCCTTCAACTGGCAGACTTCTTTTCCCTCTATGAACTCTTTGTTGTCTCGCTATTTTATCTATCGCCAAGAAACAGATCGTCTAGAAGAAATGAAGAGGGTCTTAGAAAAAAAAGTCAGGCAGGGAATTGAAAAACAGGAAAGCAAAATTTCGAAAATTGAAACAGCCTTGGCAAAAGCAGAAAAAGCTGACGAACTAAGAGCTTATGGAGAAATCATCCTTGCTCATGCCCATCTCATCCAAAAAGGCGACAACACCATATCAGGTCCGGATTATACAAAAGACCCCCAAAAAAACATCACTGTCCCGATAGAACCGAACCTTACTCCGGCTGAAAACGCCCAGGCTTATTTTCGTCGCTATCAAAAAGCCAAACGAAGCCGTGCAGTTTTAGAAAAACAGCTCCGGATGGCTCAAAGAGAGCTTTCCTATTTAGAAAACACCGAACAAACCATTACAGATGCCAACTCGGTTCATCTTTTGAAAGAAACCAGAGCCGAGTTAATTGAGCAAGGATACATAAAAGAAAAAAAGAAAAGAAAAGAGAAGAAAAGAAAGAAAGAAGCCCCATCAAAACCCATGGAAATCCAAACAGATCATGGATTTCTTATTATGGTTGGCAGGAACAATCGCCAAAATGACCTCCTCACTATGAAAACGGCCCAAAGCAATGATCTTTGGCTTCATGCAAAAGATATCCCCGGCTCCCATGTTGTGGTCCGGCGCAGAGGAGAAGACGATATTCCCAAAGAAATCATTGAAAAGGCGGCTTCCATTGCCGCTTACTTTAGCAAGGCCAGATCAGCCGGGAAAGTCCCTGTCGACTATACCTTGAAAAAACACGTCCGCAAGCCAAAAGGCGCCAAACCCGGCATGGTTATTTACGACCACCAAAAAACCATTCTCGCCGAACCCAGAGAGCCAAAATAATCCAAAATCGAGTCCCAACCGTAAAGCTTTGAACTAGTATTATGATTCATTCTCCCGGCTGCCTGGTTTAACCAGTGGAATCCCTTGCTGGCAAAGCGGGCATTCTGCCGGAGAATAGGACTCGATTTCTAAGGATATCAAAGAGTGGGTTGGTACACCAAAATTTACTCTTCCCGCGCTTCGGTCCACGATCACTCCTACCCCCATTACTTTTGCCCCATCGCGAACTAAAATCTCGGTTACTTCATTTACCGACCCACCGGTTGTTATGACATCTTCCACCACTAGAATTTTTTCTCCTTCGCTCACACAAAAACCGCGCCTCATCCTCATTTTTTCGTCTTCTCGCTCAGTGAACAAAGCTTTGGCGCCTAAGGCTCGAGCTACTTCATAGGCAATAATGACCCCGCCTAAAGCAGGTCCCACCACTGTATCGATTTCTAAATCAGCAAACTTATCAGCAATCTCTTTACCAATGATTTGAGCATAATTTGGATACTGTAAAACCTGAGCACACTGAAGATATCTGCCGCTATGCCTTCCTGATGTAAGCCGGAAATGACCCTCCATTAAAACGCCTGTCTCTTTCAAGATGTCAAGAATCTCTTTTTGGTTCATACTAATTCCTCCCTTTGCTGTTTATTAATTTCATAAAAGATCCTCCAAGAGCTGCCTGAACTAAGCCCCTTCTATTTCGTCAGCGATCCTTTGGGCTGCTGCTTCGGGATCTTTATCCCTGGTGATCGGCCGTCCGATTACTAGAAAAGAGGCACCTGCCTTGACTGCTTCTTTAGGTGTCATAATTCTCTTTTGGTCATCGCGTTTTGCCCAAGTCGGCCTTACTCCGGGAATGACAGTAACAAAATCCAAACCACAAGCTTTTTGGATCAATCCTAGCTCTTGAGGAGAAGCCACCACGCCATCTAGGCCCGCTTTCTGGGCGAGTTTAGACCACATAACCACCTGTTCTCCTACCGAGCGCTTTAATCCCCATTCTTCCTCCATCATGTTTTGATCCAAACTTGTCAACACAGTCACTCCAATCAGCAGGGGCCTGGGTTTTTTGGTCTCTTTTTGAAAATCATCTAAAGCCGAGACCGCCTTTTCCATCATCAAACTGCCGCCACTAGCATGAACATTGATCATATCCACCCCATAATTGGCTGCCGAGCGAACCGCCTTCGCCACGGTATTGGGGATATCGTGGAATTTGAGATCTAGAAAAACACGGCAGCCCAAATCAGAAATCATATTGATGATTTCCGGCCCGCAGCTGTGGAAAAGCTCCATGCCTACTTTAAAATACCCTACCCTGTCTTTTAATTTCACAACAAGCTCTTCAGCTTCTTTTCTGGTCGAAACATCAAGTGCTACAATAATTCTTTCTCCTTTAGCTGAATTCATCTCTTCGGGTAACCGGCTCTTTGGCTTCCCCTTACCCCCTTTATCGAAAATATCGCTTTTTATTCAATCGTTTCGATCGACACCTTCCCAACAAGATCTGTTGTCTTTTCCATATTATTCTCTTTCATGTAAGCACAGATTCCGTCAATGATATCCACTGCCGCCACGGGGTTTGTAAAATTTCCCGTTCCGATGGCTACGGCAGAAGCCCCGGCTATCATAAACTCGACCGCATCCTGCCAGGAGGTAATTCCTCCCATCCCAATGACCGGAATATTCACGACTTGAGCAGTTTCCCAAACCATCCTCACTGCCACTGGTTTCACGGCCGGCCCGGACAAACCGCCCACTACATTTCCTAAAAGAGGCCTCTTGCTTTTTATATCAATGGCCATTCCCAGCAGGGTGTTGATTAAAGACACGGCATCCGCCCCCGCGTCTTCCACACTTACCGCAATCGAAGCTATGTTGGTTACATTGGGAGTCAACTTGGCAATAATGGGCCGTTTTGTCTCTTTACGAACTTTACTCACCACTTCGTGAGCTGTTTTCGGATCGGTTCCAAACGCCTGCCCTCCTTGTTTTACATTCGGACACGAGATGTTCACTTCCAATCCAGATAAGCCCTCCACTTCATCCAGCCTTCTCGCCAGCCTTTGATATCCTTCTATGGTATTGGCCGACATATTTACGATGACAGGTACCTGTAATTTCATAAGTCGCGGCACCTCATCGAGAATAAACTTTTCCACTCCGGGATTTTGAAGGCCGATGGCATTTAAGATTCCCGCCGGCGTTTCTGCAATGCGAGGCGGGGGATTCCCTTTTCTTGGCTCTGGCGTGATGCCTTTGACGACCATAGCCCCCAAGAGGTTCACATCATAAAAATCCGAATAGGCTTCCCCGTAGCCATAGGTACCGGAAGCGGTCATGACAGGATTTTTCATATGAATCTCACCAATGCTAACTCGAAGATCTGGGTTATTCATCAAAGATCACCTCTTCTAAAGAAAATACCGGCCCTTCAACACAGACGCGTTTATAATCCCAACCGTCTTCATTATCTTGGGATTGAATACGGCAAGCACATGACAAACAAGCGCCCGTCCCGCATCCCATTTTTTCTTCTATCGATATTTCACCAGGAATATGCTGCTTTCTGGCCCATTTTTGAACAGATACCAGCATTGGATTTGGGCCGCAAGCATATACAAAATCTGGCTTCTCCTTTTTTTCTGTGTTCTCTAAAAACTCTGTTACATGACCCTTTATCCCGATGCTGCCGTCGTTGGTGGCCACTTTAACGGTTGCACCCGCCAGCAAAAAATCATCAATTAAAATACTGGTCTGGCCTGTTTGCATGCCTAAAAGAGTAGTGGTCTCGATCCCTTTTTTGACAAGCTGTTTTACCAACCCCAAAAGGGGACCAATGCCACATCCACCCCCGATTACCAAAGCTTCATTAAAATTTACATCTATAGAAAAAGAAGTCCCCAGTGGGGCCATTAAATTAACTTTCTCTCCTGATTTCATCTTACTCATCATTTCTGTGCCGCGACCAACAACCGCATACAAAATGGTGATCATCTTCTTCTTTTCATCCCAGTCATAGACACTAAATGGACGTCTTAGTAAAGGATCGGCTGTGTCTGAGCATTTAAGATGGATAAATTGTCCCGGCTTAACTTTGGAAGCGGTGCGAGGCGCAAATAAAGCCATCCGGTAAAACCGGTCCCCCACCGATTCATTGGCCGCGATTAAACCTGACTCTTGGAAAATCAAAGTATCCCCCCCCTTTTTTCATCAACCCAAGAAATCTCTTGATACAACAAAACCCCTCCACATAAATGCAGAGCGGGTTGTCATAATGATGTTTCCTCCTCTATAGCTACTTCATCAGCTCCGTCTGACTCCTCAAGATAAACACTGACAATCTCTTTTCGCGCGGTAGGAACATTCTTGCCGACATAATCAGCCCTCACGGGCAGCTCTCTGTGTCCCCTGTCCACCAAGACAGCCAGCTGGATTTGAGCAGGCCGTCCTAAATCCATGATAGCGTCCATCGCCGCTCGAATGGTTCGCCCTGTATACAGCACATCATCCACCAGCACAATCTTTCTCCCGGTGACCGAAAATTTTACATGAGTATCCTTAGGGGGAAAAGATGCATCTCGAACATCAAGGTCGTCCCGGTAAGGGGTAATGTCGAGTTGACCAAAAGGAATCTCTTTTTTTTCAATCGAACCTATCCTGTCTGCTAATCGCTTCCCCAAATGAATGCCCCGGCTTTTTATGCCAATAATGGCTAAATCATCTACCCCTTTATTCTTTTCAATGATTTCATAAGCTATTCTTGTGAGCGCACGACGAACACCGTCTTTATCCATGATCTTTGTTTTTTCTTGAAGGCCCAAACACCTCACCCTTCCCAAAAAAAAGTTTCTCACCGCGAGTCCGGTAAGAAACATGTTGCCGCCGTTTACCTTACCAGCCTCTCGGGACTGAGTTAAAGGAAATTTCATTACAATAACTATACACTTGTCGGGATCTAATGTCAATAGAGACCGGATTTTTGTTTTTCCAGAAAACTAATAAATTACAGGAAAAAAGGCTCTCTGTAAGGGCCTTTTTTCCCTTCCCTTACTGTCTATTTCTTGAAATATTTTTACTCTGCACCCCGCCCGCATAAAAATCTGAAAGAAGGAAATAAGACCTCAAAACCATTCAGGAAGGAACCATGGTGCTCAAAGTTGAAATATATACTATCACTTAAACTCAGGAGGCGTGAATGAAATGTTGTCCAAAAGACCTTTGGGTAAAACGGGATTTGAAGCCGCGCTGCTCGGTCTGGGTGGTCAATCCACCCTGCAGGACCCGGACCGTCCGGAGGATGCAGAAGCCATTGTGAATCGAGCGTTGGACCTAGGCATCAACTACATTGATACATCGCCCCGCTATGGCGATACTACCAGCGAAAAGCACCTCGGCCGTATTATGGCAAGCAGGCGCAGTGAAGTATTTTTGGCTACCAAAACCGCTGACCGCACCTATGACGGTACCATGCGCCAGGTGGAGGACAGCCTGAAACGGCTGCAGACAGATCATCTGGATCTTTATCAAATTCACAATCTGAGATTGGAGAATGAACTCCTGGCCATCTTAGCCAAGGACGGCGCTTTAAAAGCATTTGAAAAACTCAAAGACGACGGTGTTATCCGTTTTATGGGAGTCACCGGCCACAAAGACCCGGCGCTGATGCTAGATGCCATCCGTGCTTTTCCTTTTGACACCGTTTTAATGTCTCTCAACGTGGGAGATATCCACGATCGTTCTTTTAAAGAGCAGCTCCTGGGAGAAGCGGTGAAGCGGGAAATGGGCATTATCGCAATGAAGTTGACGGCCAACGGACGCCTAAAACCCGGCGAAATGTTTACCATCAAGGAAATGCTGGAATACGTTTTCACCTTGCCGGTTTCCAATGCCATCGTGGGTATCAGCAGCCTAGCTGAACTCGAGGAGAATGTAAAGATCGCCAGTTCCTTCACCCCTCTGTCCGGCAAGGAAATGACTGCCTTGGAAGATAAAGCAAAGCCTCTGGCTTATCCGGCCAATTATTTCAAACATGAATGGTAGGCCATCTCATCCACCGACTCTAAAAAAGCGAGGCTGTCTGTAAGCGGCCTCGCTTCCCATTTATATGGCGATGATCCTTTTCTTTCTCTTTCAAAAAGCTATCGGCCTTTTGACAATCATCTCAACAGATTCAAATTTCATGATCACTGCCGCCAGGTGACAATGTGCCTCTTTGGGCATCTGTGGGACCTTCCAGGAGTATGTATTCCGCCAGATCCACCTGAACAACCACACTGTCCGGATCGTTCAGCAAAGTAGCTAAGTATGGAAACTGCCGGGCCATCAGCGTCCGCACCTTTTCATCCGCCTTCGGGTCCGCCCGGTGGGCTGTTCCCTGGATCGTCAAGGCAGTGATGAGTTCGGGAGCACCACCGCCTGGACAGCTTCGGTTATCCACCAGCAGAGAAACCCGGGGATGACGGATGAGATTGCGGTATTTAGCGGAATGAGTTAAAGCAATCAGCCATAACGCTGCTTTTTGCGAGTCGAAAAGATAGGCCATTAACGAACAGTAGGGATCTGAATTCCCAATGGTGCAGAGGACGGCCAGATTTTGGCTCTTTAGGATATTTCTCACTTTTGAATGATCCACGACCCATTACCTCCCTTTGTTTTTGACGCCGACCAGTAGCAACAACGGTACGCGGCATAAGGTTGAATACCCGCCCCCATCACAACCTGCATAACAGTCGTTTAAACATCCACACAACCCACAAGCTATGTCCGCACAGAGAAAACAAAGTGTCGTTTCGGCTAAATCCCTTTAGTGGGATCCATTCTCCTCTTTTCTCCTCTTAATGATTAATCAAGTCGGTTCAATGGGGACTTGCGCAAAAAACGTTGTTATGGTGATTTCTTTTTGAAAAACACTGCTTTGGGCACCGAATGTTTCAATGGGATCCTTTTGTGGATAATATTCATAAGAATAGCCGCTTTCTGTATGTAGGTCTTACTGGATGCCTACATCATAACGTCTACAGGGGGTGTTCTCTTCTTCTAATTTGCAACAACTTTACACTAGCGGTTCTTTCATTTACGTATTCGATGCGGAATTTTCCTTCAAATGCTCTAGCACCTTCTTCATATCTTCTGGAAGATCGGCTTCCCATTCCATCCTGCCGCCACAAGTAGGGTGAGTCAGCGCTAAACGGTAAGCATGAAGCGCCTGTCCTTCAAGAGAAAAGGATTTTTTTGAACCATATGTTTTGTCTCCCACCACCGGATGTCCGATGTAGGAAAAATGAACGCGAATCTGATGAGTTCTTCCGGTTTCCAGCCTTATTTCAACATAGGTATATTTATCAAAGCGCTTGATGACCGAAAAATAAGTGACAGCTGATCTGCCTTTATCCCCCACGGCCATCTTTTTACGGTGCACAGGATGCCTTCCGATCGGGGCATCAATCATACCTGAATTTTCTTTTATGCATCCGGATACAAGGGCTCGATAGGTCCTTTCTATAGACCTTTTTTTTAGTTGGGAGCTTAACTCTTTTTGAGCGGATTCATTTTTCGCTACCACAAGAAGTCCCGTGGTGTCTTTGTCCAGGCGATGGACTATGCCCGGCCTGATGGTATCGTTGATTCCGCTTAGATCTTGACAGTGAGCCAATAAAGCGTTGACAAGGGTACCGCTTTGATGCCCGACCGCCGGATGAACAACCATCCCGCGCGGCTTGTTTACAACAACCATATCACTGTCTTCGTATACAATATCTAAAGGGATTTTTTCTGCTTTCGCGTCAGTTGGCTTTGGCTCGGAAATATTTGCTTTTACGATATCTCCTTCTTTTATTGATTGACCGGTTTTGACCTCCTGATTATTTAGGAGAATTTTTCCTTCTCGAATCATCTTTTGGATTCTAGATCTCGACCATTCCTTTTTTTTCTCTTGGACATACAGGTCGAGTCTTTTCCCTGCTTCAGCAAGAGAAACTTCCCAAATAAAAACCTGCATTGCGAGTCCTCCCTAATCCTCTTTAACCTGACAAGCTTCTTGATACAAGTAATAGGCCAAAAGCCCGGCTCCTATCACAATAGCAATATCCGCTACATTAAAAACCGGCCATATGCGAAAATCGAGAAAATCAATCACTGTTCCGTACAGGATACGGTCAACTGAGTTTCCTAAAGCTCCGCCTATTAAACAACCTGAAGCTATTGAAAAAATGCGGCTGCGATGAGGCCCGCTTATTCTATATATATAGAGAAGAAGCAGTAATATCAAAATGTTGGCTACAACAAAAAGGCTCGGATAGGAAGAAAAAAGACCGAATGCCCCGCCCGGATTTTGAATGTAGGTGAGATGCAAAACAGAGGGTATGATGGGTGTCGATTCATGCACTGCCATGTGCTGGTCTATCCATATTTTTGATGCCCTATCGAGCAGGAAGACTAAAGTTGCAAGCAAACTCGCAGCCACTTTATCTACTCTCCTTCACCAAGTCCGAACTTAACGACTGTTTTTGCCAGAATTTCTGTTGGATCCAGCACAGGCACTGACGCATCAGTGCTCGATAAAACCAGAGGAATTTCGGTACAGCCGGCAATGACAGCTTTGCAGTCTTGTGCTTCAAGATAATGAACCACCTTCAAAATTTGCTCTTTTGGCTCACGAAACCAGCCCGCTTTTATACCTTTTTTTCCATAGATACTTTCCATGACCAACCTTTGGTAAACTCCGTCAGGCACCACTACTTCGACATCCATCAAAGATAGAACATGGTGATATATTTCAGCTGCAACGGTGCCGTCAGTTGCTAAAAGTCCCACCCTGTTCGATGATAAAGACAAAGAGGCCAATTCACTGCCGGTTTCCTCAATCATGTTAAATACAGGGATCGAAACACCCGCTTGCAGCGAGCTGTGATAATAATGCGCTGTGTTACAAGGTACGGCAATGCCGTGAGCTCCCATCTTTTCCAGCCCCTGGGCTGAGGCCGTTAGAGCCCCCAACGGACTTTTCTCTCCATATAAAATGGCATCGGTACGATCTGGAATCTGAGGGTTATTATCAATAAATATTCGTAAATGGTCTTGGTCTTTTTCTGCAGGCGTAGCTCGAATTACTTTCTCAAAAAAGTCAAGCGTTGCCTCAGGGCCCATGCCGCCAAGTATCCCCACTGTTTTTCTCATTATGCAGTACCTCCCCAAACAAAGACGAAAGCCTTAGTGTCTTATATAGACCATCTTTCTCATTGTGATTGGATCACCTGATAACATCGCCCGCACAGGGTTGGATGATCGTCATACTCTCCCACGTCTTCTCGAAAGTTCCAGCAGCGCTCACATTTATCCCCTTCGGAGTGTCGGACAACAGCAGATAATCCCTCTACTCCTTCTTCTTTTACCGCTTCTACCGGAGCCTTCTCAGATGAAAGCAGGCGAACATTCGAAACAATAAACACTGTAGAAAGCCAATCTTTATAAGGTTCAAGCAGGGAAAGCCAATTCTTGTCGGCATATAGATCAACATCCGCCTGCAGTGACTGCCCAATGATTTTTTCTTTTCTAGCCAACTCCAAGGCATGAGAAACCACTTCTCTTGCTTCCATAAGCCTTTTCCATTTTTGTGCCAGCTTATGATCGATATGCTCTTTATTTGTTTCAGGCCATTCGGTTAACTGGACACTAGAAGGCATGTCTTCTTCTTTCGGCATGTAGCTCCAAATTTCTTCTGCCGTAAAAGTAAGCACGGGTGCCATAAGTTTTACTAATGCCTGAATAATTTCATACATCACGGTCTGCGAAGCCCTTCGGTGAGGATCTTCTGCAGGCTCTGCATAAAGCCGGTCTTTTAAAACATCTAAGTAAAAAGAACTCATATCAACGACACAAAAATTATGAACCGAGTGGTAAATAACATGATAGTCGTATGATCGGTAGGCCTCTGTTACTTTATCAATCAGACTATGGAGCCGATGCAAAGCCCATTTGTCAATTTCTGTGTATTCATCGTAAGGAACCTTATCTGTATTTGGATCAAAATCAGCCAAATTACCCAGAATAAAGCGAGCTGTATTGCGAATTTTCCGATAAACTTCCACCATCTGCTTAAGAATATTCTCAGATACATTGATATCGCCCTTAAAATCGGATGAAGCTACCCAAAGTCTTAAAATGTCGGCTCCATTATTTTTCAGCACCTCTTGAGGATAGATTACATTTCCTAATGATTTTGACATCTTTCTGCCTTCCCCGTCCATGACAAACCCGTGAGTTAGCACAGCCTCATAAGGGGCTCTTCCTCGGGTCGCAACAGAGGTTAGCAGCGAAGACTGAAACCATCCTCGATGCTGGTCGCTTCCTTCAAGATATAAATCAGCCGGCCAGCGCAGTTCTTTGTATGTCTCTAACACAGCCGCATGGCTAGATCCGGAATCAAACCAGACATCCATGATGTCCGTTTCCTTGCGAAAATTTGTACTTCCGCATTCATGACAGCCCATACCTGCCGGCAAAATTTCCTCTGCTTTGCGAGTAAACCAGCTATCTGAACCCTCTTTTAAAAACATTTCCTTTACCGCTTCGATGGACTCATCGTTGATCAGCTCCTGGCCGCAGTCTCGACAGTAAAATATCGGGATAGGAACACCCCAAATCCGCTGCCGGGAAATACACCAATCCAGCCGATCTGCTACCATGCTTCGGATTCTTTCTTTCCCCCATCTAGGGATCCATTGTACCTCGTCGATCGTTTCTAAAGCTTCTTTACGAAAACCCTTGACAGAGGCAAACCATTGTTCGGTGGCACGATAAATTACCGGTTCTTTGCAACGCCAGCAGTTAGGGTACTGATGATCAATAAACGACAAATCCATCAACATGCCCCGCTCATCCAATTCCTTGGTAATCTCTTTGTTGGCTTTATCATAGTGAAGACCTTCAAACTGACCTCCTTCAGAGGTAAATCTACCTTTGCTGTCCAGAGGCTGTATCATAGGCAAGCTGTATCGGATCCCCATATCATAGTCTTCCAAGCCATGCCCGGGTGCTGTATGAACACAGCCTGTTCCCTGATCAAGCGTTACATGTTCACCCATGATCAGTAAAGAATCCCGGTCGGCAAAAGGATGCATTGCTTTTAGTCCATCGAGCTCTTTGCCGGACATTGTCTTGATAATTTCGTAATCATCGATCTGTAACTGCTTCATCACAGCCGAGACCAACTCTTCTGCGAGAATGAGAAGTTCCTCTCCCGCCTGCAGCAACACATAACTATGCTCGGGATGAACGGTGATGGCTACGTTGCCCGGCAGGGTCCACGGCGTCGTGGTCCAGATTACAACGGAAACGGGCAGTTCGCGATCAGTCAATTTCGTTCCTTCATAGAGGGGGAACCGGACAAAAATGGAGGGAGAACGACGCTCTGTATATTCAACTTCTGCTTCCGCCAAAGCAGTTTCACAAGAAGAACACCAATAAACTGGTTTAAGACCTTTATAAATGTAGCCTTTTTTGGCCATCTCTCCAAAAACCTCGACCTGTTTTGCTTCGAATTCCGGATGAAGCGTCATATAGGGATTTTCCCAATCTCCTCTTACACCGAGCCGGCGAAACTCTTCTTTTTGAATATCACGATATTTCAAGGCATAATCCCGGCACTTCTTGCGAAAATCAACCGCTCCCAGTTCCTTTGGATTAGCACCGGTTGTTTTAATCACTGCGTGCTCGATCGGCAAGCCGTGCGTATCCCACCCGGGAACATAAGGTGCATCAAAGCCATCCATTGATTTAAACTTCACCACAATATCTTTGAGTGTTTTATTTAAAGCTGTGCCTAAATGGATGTTGCCGTTTGCATAAGGAGGTCCATCATGAAGAATAAACTTATCTTTCCCCTGGTTTTTTTTCTGTACTTTTTCATAAATGTTCTCTTCGTCCCATTTTGCAAGAATTTCAGGTTCCCGCTTCGGAAGCGAAGCTCTCATCGGGAAATCCGTCTTTGGTAACTGTAGGGTTTTACTGTAATCCATGGTCTATCTCTCCTCTGTATAAAAAAATATATCTCTCATCCCAGTCTAGGGACGAGAGATCGGTTTCCCGTGGTACCACCCTAATGACTGCTTATAGGCAGTCTCTTCAGCTGATAACGGCAGGACACCGTACCGGCTTAATCACAACTACTTTCAACCGGTCGCTCGAAAGTGATCTTCAGCAAAGCATTCCGGCTTTCACGCTCCCGGATCGCTGTTTGCTCGCCCGCTTACTGTCTTTCTCATCGCTTTACACTATGATGTTTAATTATATTACACGTTTTAAACCCAGTCAAGATTGTCTCGTTCTCAATGCTAATGCATCTTTCCCTTCCCTTTATCTTCTTCCTCTTAAAATCGCTGTGATATCTTTTAAAGACGAAGCTGTATCAAATTGCAGAATGCTTCCTTCAAAAATTTTGACTGACAAATAGACGGTCAATGCAACAGAAAATGCCAAGAGGCTCAGCGTCGCTGCCAGCTCCCAAATCGGAATTTCTGTCATGCCAATTCGCAGCAGCATCACACCGGGCGTCAAAAAAAATTAAGCTGATTATTCGAACCCAAAGAGCATCCGGTGCCATCAATATAGGCGTAGCCATAAAAATCGGAATCATGGGAATCATAACGATTAGTCCCTGCACTTGGCTTTTAGTCTCTGCCTCTTTCATGGCCGATTCCATGGCGGCAAATAAACAGGATAAGAGCAAATAACCCAAAATAAAAAACATGATCATAGGAATGTAAGTTCCTATCGTTCCTTCGAATGATCACAGCACATCCATGATACGGGTGGCCACCATATACCCTGCCCCTGCCCAGATTAAGATCTGTATCATGCTCAGTATGATTAAGTCCATATAATGGTGTAAAAAGAAAGAGCAAATAAAGCGAGCCAAAATGCTCGTCCTCGGTTAGAATATAAGTACCACAAATACCTAACGGAGGAGATGAACATTATGGCTCAAT
>SLNR01000039.1 GCA_007132905.1 Candidatus Sumerlaeota bacterium
CGTAAAACCACAGGAAGAGATCAACAGGGTAGCTCCCGACAGCGGAAACAGAAAAAGTCCTTCCAATGTCTTTAGTGAACAAACCTGAAGCCCCATATTTAGAAACAAGACGACCATGTGGGTCAGGCCTGCCGCCTTGGCTGTCTCCATAGAAGCAGAAGCCATCTAGCACCCCCGAATAGTCAACCCCACAACCCAAAAAGAGAACGAGAGTGCGGAGGGCTACGGGGGAGGCCATTTGCCTGGCCTTGGCCAAAATGGAGAAGGCGGGGAGTAAAAAACAGGGTAAGGCCGAATATTCATCAATCATGGCAGTAAGAGATGCGGACAAACATTGTATTGCATCAACTGTTGCGATTAACCCTTGGGCTTGCCGGCGGCCTCTTCGCAGCCCCGGCTGTCCGGGAGGAATGCAAATTCTATACACAAATAGCGCTGTATTTTATGTGCGTCCGGGCGAGGATAAGTCGAACTTGCAGACCCCGCCACAGCTGGCGGCAAAAATAGCAAAGTGCTGCCGCCTGTCCTGTCACACCATAACTACCTATGTTAAAGTGTCTATCGATTGAAACTCATGTGGTAGGCGTAGATCAGCTCATCGGCTCTCGGCTGCCATTGAAGGTCTTCATGGACCCCGTAGATATCTTCCTGCTGGTGTAAGAAGATAAAGGGCGGGTCTTCTAAAATAACTTCAATGGCCTGGTGGTAAAAGTTTTCTCTTGTTTTTAAGTCCATTTCCTGCCGGGCCTGGTCTAAAAGGCCGTCCAATTCTTCGTTGCTGTAATAGGACAGTCTTTCCCCGGATCTCAAATGCGAAAACAGGGCCGCATCGGCATCAAACAACACCGTTCCCACTCCGATCAAGAAAGCGTGCTCCATTTGTTTTTCCAACAGCTTTTCGATATGTACGCCCCATTCGTTGACTGTAAGTTCTGCTTCGATCCCTGCTTCTGCCATCTGCCCTATCAGGGCTTCGGCGACTTCCCGGTCCATGACATAACGGCCGGAACAGGTGTCGAGCTGAATTGAAATCCCTTCGGGGTAGCCGGCTTCAGTTAAAAGTTCTTGTGCTCGCTTCGGGTCATACGAAAAGCCTTCCGCTTCCGGATGGTACCCGAAATCCAGCGGAGTCAGAGGTTGGGTGGACGCATACCCGTGCCCGTCTAAAATGGTTTCGATCAGTTCCGGGACATCTACGGCGTAGTTTAAGGCCTGCCGCACTTTGGGATCGGCGATTTTCCCGCCCTGATCCGCGACCAACTGAACATAAATTCTGCGGCCGCTGGGAGTGGAGACTACCCGGCTGTGTCCCGTTTCTTCTACAGATCCGATTTGGTGCGGCGGTACGTTGACAATCAGGTCCACTGAGCCTGTCTGAAGTTCGGCGATGCGGACCGAGTTTTCCGGAATCGACCGAAACACCACCGTTTCGATGGCAGGAGGCCCCAGCCAATATTCTTCGTTGGCTTGCAAAACAACCTCTTCGTCACGAGTCCAGCTTACCAATTCATAAGGGCCGGTGCCCACGGGATGCTCGGCAAAATATTCATCACCATGTTTTAGGATATATTCTTTCGGTACCATCATCAGCGTCAGACGGTTGGGTAGGATGGGATCGGGCACTTTGGTGATAATCCGCACGGTCACATCATCCATGACTTTTACCTGGTCAATGGTGTTTAGAGACGAAACAACCGGGGACTTAGAACCCGGTTTGATAATCCGGTCAATGCTGAACTTGACAGAGTCGGCGTTGAAGCTTTCCCCGTTATGGAAATAAATCCCCTCTTTAAGAGTGATTTCCCAGATTAAATCATCCATCACCTTGGCTTCTTCGGCTAGGTGCGGGATCAGCTCCATGTCCTCATCCCGCGTAAAGAGGCGGTCAAAAATATGAATCAGCACGTTAGTGGTGGTAGTTTCTGCATGCATGTGAGGATCCATGGTTCTGGCATCCACCCCCTGGGCAATCACTACTTTTGTTTCTCTTTCCTGTTCGGATCCACAGCCCAAAACTCCGGCGGCTATGACCGCAATACATAAAATCAAAACCCATGTTTGTTTTATTCTCATTTTTTTCCCCTCCCAATGTTATCCATCTACAGTCCCTGTTGCCGGTTTCTGCGGTTTTGTCGGCCCGGCCATCCCTCCTTTCATAAAAAAAAGTCCGCCCCCACTAAAGGGACGGACTTACTCCGCGGTACCACCCAGGTTAGACACGGATCAAAAAATGGTGGAAAACAAAAAACTCGCCCCAAAGGGACGAGTTTGACTCGCGGTACCACCCTAGATCCATGCCTCTCTTTATCCGCCGCCGGTTTGCACCGAGGGCTTTGCCCGGTAACAGGGGCCCCTGTCTTTGCCTACACGGAAAATCACCAAGATCTTCCTTTCAGCAGTCAACTCTGAGAAGAATTCACTTTGCTGCGTTGTGCAGAACTCTCAGCTTGTGTCCCGCTCTCTTTAATTTCGCCCGTCAAAGCTACTATTTCCCGTCATCGTCTTTGTCGATATTACAGAGTATTCTACTTGAAGAAAAGAGATGTGTCAATACCCTTTTCAAAAATTTGTAGTTATTCTGTGATAATGTCATGTTGGATTTATTCTGATAAAATGTCACCTATGAGAGAGGATCACTAGCATGACTGAGCTGGATGCCCTGACAGCAACGAACCAAAACCCCTTAGGTGCTTCAGGATTTCAAATAGGTTTTAAAGGGAAAGAACATGCTTTATCGAAAAGCATAAAGGGAAAAACCTTTATCAAAAGTCCCGTGGTATTTACCTTTTAAAGCGAGTTTCCACTTGAAGATAAACAGGTATTGTAATAAATATGTGTAAGACTTTCAAAAGAAAAGTTTATTTGTTTGCAAAAAAGGTGGAGAGGAGAATGGGTATGAAATATAACCGAATGCTTATTGAAGAAGAATCACCCGAACAATATGGCTATGACCGGATCAAGTACAATCTGACGGAAAGCTCCACAACGGACAAGACCATCAAGGATGTGGGAATCCAAATTGATGACGATTTGGTTCTTTGCTACGGAGACCATTACGGTAAACCAGAATTGAGAGAGCTGATTGCAAAGAGGTACAATGTTTCTTTGGATGATGTCATCATCACAGTGGGTGCCTGCATGGCTTTGTTTATTACTTACAGTGCTCTGCTTGCAGAAAACGATCACATTTTGATTATGAAGCCCAACTATCCCGCCAATATCGAAATACCAAGAACACTGGGTTGCGATGTGGATCTTTATGAGCTTGAAATTTCAAAGGGATTTCAAATGGATGTGGACAGTTTACTCTCTCGAATCAAACCTTCCACCAAAATGGTCAGCATAACTTACCCCCACAATCCCACGGGGGCGATGATCAACGGCGAAGATCTGAAAAAATTGGCGTTGGCGTGTGAAGAAAACAAGACGTATCTGGTGGTCGATGAAACATACGGCGATCTTACCCGCGGCGAAAGGCTGCCGCATGTCACGGATTTCACCGACTATGGTATCTGCATCGAATCTTTGTCAAAAGCCATAGGTGTACCGGGGATCAGAACAGGTTGGATTGTCAATAAGGATCCGAAACGGCAGGAGATGCTCATCTCGGCCAAAGAACAAATTTGTATTTGCGGCTCAGTGGTGGATGAAGAATGCGCCTATCAAGTACTAAAACGAAATGATGAATTAATGACTCCCATCAAAAAAGACGTGGAAGAAAAGTTTGATATTGTCTGCGCAATGCTTGATCAACAGGATGTGCTGGAGTGGGTCAGACCCCGGGGCGGCGTAGTCTGTTTTCCGCGCATTAAGGACGAGGTTGAATTGGACACGCAAGAATTTTATGATGTGTTGAATAACAAGTACGGGGTCTTTGTCGGACCGGGCCGCTGGTTTGGCATGGATGACCGGTATTTTCGCCTGGGCTATGCCTGGCCGGAAAAAGAAGAGCTAAAAGAGGGCATAAAGGGAATACTGAGGGCTGTCCGTGATGTGAGGAAAAAACCATGACCAAAGAAATCAAACTAAGTTTGGCCGGATTTGGGGCGGTGGGGCAGAGGTTTTGCCGTCTACTCTGCGAAAAAGAGGCGGAATTGGCGGATGTCTTTGGCTGCCGTGTAAAGATCACCGGTATTTCCACCCCCTCGCGGGGGACCCTCATTAATCACAACGGGTTAGATATGGATGAAGTGTTTGCCATGGAAGCAGCCACCAAAAAGTTTGACCAAGACCATCCGGATTATGTCACAGAAGACACGATGGGTATGATCAGAAACTGCGGCGCCGATGTGCTTTGTGAGCTGACAACCTTGTCGGTGTTCGACGGTGAACCGGCTGCAAGCCATATCACCGAAGCCTTTCACAACGATATGCACGTGATTACGGCCAATAAAGGACCCATTGCTGTTCATTTTAGAAAACTGGCAAGCCTGGCGGACCGCCATGAAAAACACTTTTTGTACGAAACGACGGTCATGGACGGCACGCCCGTGTTTAACATGGCGAAAAACGGCCTGCACGGCTGTCAGGTCCTCGGCCTCCGGGGTATTTTCAACGGAACGACCAATTTTCTCTTGGGAGAAATAAGCCAAGGAGTCGAATTTGACGAGGCCGTCAAAGAAGCTCAACGCAGGCAAATCGCAGAAGCGGATCCGTCCATGGATGTGGATGGTTTAGACGGGGCGGCCAAGCTTTGTGCTCTAGCCAATGTGCTTATGGGCACGGAGGTAAGGCCTGTAGAAGTCGATGTGACAAGCTTGCGCTCTGTTTCGGCAGAAGACATAAAAACAGCCGCACAAAGCGGCCACAAAATCAAATATATCTGCACAGCCAAAAAAGAGGAGGGCAAGCCGATTCTCTATTCTGTGCAACCCGAAAGGATCGAAAAAGAAGATCCCCTGTATTCTGTGGACGGAACATCCGCGGCGGTCACTTTGTATACCGACCTGGCCGGGGAAATGACCGTAATACAGACAGAACCAACTCTTTTGCAGACTGCCTACGGGGTTTACAGTGATCTGCTTACCCTGGTTAACATTTTATAAAAAAACAAGCCCTTCTGATCCGGCAATGAAGCGGCGCAGAAGAAAAATCCCCTGCGGGTATTAAGCTTATCAAAATAGCCAGGAAGTGTTTTTTTACGATAAAGATCTTTGAGTGTTTCTTTTGCCTCCCACCAAAAAATTTAAAAAAACTCGTTTACAAAAGCCAAACAAGCTAACTAATCTATTATACACGCAAGCCTCATTGCATGGAGTGGGGTAAAAAGCCGGCAATAGGCCCTGGAAAGTTTTCTGGGGCTTTTTTCTTTGAAAGGCCTGTATCGATAAGGCATAAGGAAGACAAAATGTTTCACTGTCTCGTTTGCATTCAAAAGGCCGGGGGAGAGCACCACACAAACAGCAGATAATAAAAATATTGCAATTTCGACATATAATATATAAAGAGGGGATGACGAATAGGTAAATTGCTTGGTTTTCTAGATAAAGATGGTGCGACTGCGTGCTTATAATGAACATAATGGCCAAAATAGCTAGGGGATGTTGAAAAAATGCTAAAAAAAGGTAATCTTTATTTAGCATGGAATATGCCTTATACATACAGAAATGATAAACAGCAAAAATTCTGGTTCAGGCCAAATAAGAGATTTTCGAAATAGAAAATGTTTTGCCCTACAAACCAAAAGGGAGGGATGACCTGTGACTTATGATCAAGACCGGGAAGGTCAAAAAGCAAACAGGCTGATCGATGAGAAATCCCCGTATTTGCTGCAGCATGCGTATAATCCGGTGGATTGGTTCCCCTGGGGAGACAAGGCTTTTGAAAAGGCGAAGGAGGAAGACAAACCTGTTTTTTTAAGCATCGGCTATTCAACCTGCCACTGGTGCCATGTGATGGAAAGAGAGTCCTTTGAAAGCCGGGCGGTGGCAGATTTTCTAAACCATCATTTTGTGAGCATTAAAGTGGACAGAGAAGAACGTCCTGATATTGACGCTGTTTACATGGCTGCCTGTCAAGCCATGACGGGCAGCGGCGGATGGCCTTTGACTGTTTTTTTAACGCCGGATAAAAAACCGTTTTTCGCCGGTACTTATTTTCCCAAAGAAAACCGCCATGGGCGGATCGGATTTATGGAGCTGACAGAGAAAATCAGGGAATTATGGGAAAATCAAAAACAGGATATTTTTAGTTCCGCCGACAAACTCCTTTCATCCTTACAGGATAATCAAAAGAAAAAGACATCCGCAGAGCGTTTTAAAGAAAGCCTGTTAGAGAAAGGGTTTGCCTTGTCAAAAAGCAATTTTGACAAAGAATACGGAGGATTTGGTTCTTCTCCTAAGTTTCCGATGCCTCATCAATTGTTTTTCCTGCTTCGTTATGGCTACAGAAAAAACCATAACGAAGCTTTAAAAATGGTGGAAAAAACACTGGACTCCATGGGAGATGGCGGTCTGTACGATCATATCGGCTATGGGTTTCACCGCTACTCCACGGACGAAAAATGGCTGCTTCCTCATTTTGAAAAAATGCTCTATGACCAGGCTCTTATCGCCATCGCGTACACAGAAGCATACCAAGCCATAGGCAAAAAAGAATACGCTCGAAAAGTCGAAGAGATCTTTACTTATGTGTTACGGGATATGACCGGCAAAGAGGGTGGTTTTTATTCCGCCGAGGATGCCGACAGCGAAGGCGTCGAAGGAAAGTTTTATGTCTGGACGGCAGATGAACTCAAAAGGGTCCTAGGAGAAGACGACTACGAAGCCGCAGCGTATATATTCAATAGTAAAGAAAAGGGCAACTTTGTCCCGGAAGCACTCGGTGAAAAAGGTCATGACAATATTTTTCATATAGACAAAGATCGGGCTGAAATGGCAGAGAAATGGCAATTAAGCGAAGATGAACTGGAAAGGAAAATAGAAAAGATCCGGGAAAAGCTTTTTGAAGTTCGCAAAGACAGGATCCATCCCCACAAAGATGATAAAGTATTAACGGATTGGAACGGTCTTATGATAGCGGCGCTGGCTTTAGGCGGCAAAGTCCTGGGGAATAATACATATATTGAAGCGGCGGAAAAATCCGCCCGGTTTGTTTTAAAACACCTAAGAGATGAAGAGGGCCGGCTTTTAAAAAGCTATAGAGAAGGGGAAGCAAGAGGAACAGGACACGCCAATGATTACGCTTACCTGGTATGGGGGTTGCTGGAGCTTTATGAAGCCACTTTTGTTGTTGAATACTTAGAGACGGCCCTTAGATTAAACGATACATTCATAAGTTTATTCTGGGATGATGAAGACGATGGTTTCTACCTTACAGCGGCCGATGCCGAAGATTTACCCATAAGGCCTAAAGAAGTGTACGACGGGGCGACTCCTTCGGCGAATTCTGTAGCTGCTTGTAATCTTATGCGGCTTTCCCGTTTGACGGGCAAGTCGCTGCTGGCCGATAAAGCGAGTGCCATTTTCGATGCCTTTGCCGGGGAGGTAAACAGCCATCCTATAGGTTATACGAAACTCCTCTCGGCCTATGATTTTTATCTAGGGCCGCCTCTTGAGATCGTGATCGCCGGTGAAAAAGAAAGCCGGGAAACAGCCGAGATGCTGCAAGCGCTGCACAGTAAATTTTCTCCCCATAAAGTTGTCTTATTAAAAGATGAGAGGAAGACAGAACATAAGAACGATTTAGAATCTATAGCGCCCTTTACCAAGGAACACAAGGAAATTAACGGCAAAACCACGGCTTATGTATGCCGAAACTTTGCCTGTCGGGCCCCGACAACGGATCCACGAGAGTTATTAATGCAAATAGAAGATAACTGATGAAAGACCGGGAGAAAAGAAACTTTTTTGATACGCTTTTTAAGCTTAATAACCTTTTTGTCTTTTACTTAGGTTAGAGTAATCGATTGTGGTTTTTGACTACGCAGAAGGCTGTGAAGCCCGAGAACATTGAGTTTAACTCATCCCTCTTATTGGTTGTGTCGGATAAAGCCTTATATCTTACTTGGTGCAGTTTGCCAA
>SLNR01000042.1 GCA_007132905.1 Candidatus Sumerlaeota bacterium
CGACAACCTTTAGCGGCTACGACTGGCGATCGATTTCCATCAAGGCCTCCAGCAAAACTTCGGTCCCGGTTTGAATATCCTCCCAGTCAGTCCATTCTTCGGGAACATGACTCTTTCCCTGCTTGCTAGGAACAAAAATCATGGCAGAGGGAATTTTTTTGCCTACCGTATTGGCATCATGACCTGCTCCGCTCGATAAAACTTCAAAAGGAATCTTTTTTTTCCGGCAGGACTCTTTTAGCGTTTTCAACAAGCCCTCATCACAAAAGCTTGCCTGTTTTTTAACAAGTTTTTCAAAATGGAATTCAGCTGTTGAAATCTCAGTCGTTATCTCTTTGATTTGGCTCAGAAAATCATCGATTGCCTTTTGTTCCATATGTCTTAATTCGATTACCGCCTCTACCCTTCCGGGGATAATATTGGCCATATTGGGATGTATTTCGACCACACCAAAAGTACCCACCAAATGATCGTTTCTTTTAATCAGCCTTTGATTCACTTCTTGCGCAAAAACTGCAAATGATTGAAAAGCATCTTTTCTGTCAGCCATGGGAGTCGTACCGGCGTGATTGCTTTCTCCTAGCACAGTGACTTGATATCTTGTAATGCCGACAATTCCCTCCACCAGGCCAATAGGAATATTTTTGGAAGATAAGCGGTTCCCCTGCTCAATATGCATCTCAATAAAGCTCTTGACATCATCTAAGCCGATTCTGCACTCTTTAAGGTCTTCCATGCTCAGGCCCAACTCTTTTAAATGAGAAATAAATTTTGGATCTTCGTAATCCAAAAGGCCCATCATAGCCCGGCTTCCGAATGTCCCGCCCCATTTCCCGCCTTCTTCTGCGCTGAATCCGATTATCCAAAGCGGATGATTGGTTTTGATCTCATTCTCATTGAGAGTCCTGACTATTTCTAATCCGGCCAGGCAACCAAGTGCTCCATCAAACAATCCTCCCTGAATGACGGTGTCAAGATGGGATCCTACCGCCAAAGCTTTTTGATTCTGTTTCCCCTCTCTTGTTCCAACAACGTTGCCAACAGGATCAATGACTGTATCTAGTCCTTCTTCTTCCAGTAATTCTTTATACAATCTCGCTGCTTGGTTATATTCTTTGGAAAAAGGGAGGCGGGTGATACCGCCTCCGGGATCTTTCCCAATTTCTCCAAATTTGATCATATCTTTTTTTAATCGATCTCTATTTATTTTCATCTTTGCTACCCCGCTTAACTTTAGTTATGGCTTAACTGTTCTTGCTTGCTCGCCATGTGCTTTTTCATGTAGTCCATTTAGAAGCTAACACTATTACGTTTTCCCAAGTTTTTTTCAAACCGCGGCGGGCAATATCCGCCTATAGTTTATCTTCTTTCATGTATACTGCATTCACACCGTTAATTTCCCAAAACTTGTCTTCTGCCGCTTCGGCAGCTAAATCAGCTTGAGCCTGGGCTTCTTCGAAAATCTCCTCTAGGTTGAAAGTTTTTGGCTCTCTATTTTCGACAAGAACTCGGCCGTCCACAATCACCGTGTCCACTTCGCTGCCTTGGGCGCTGTAGACAAGATTAGGAATAAAGTTGCGCATGGGACTTACATACAAGGGAGCAAGGGATGGGTGTTTGAGATCAACGAGAATCATGTCCGCCTGTTTACCCACTTCAAGAGATCCTGTCACATCATCGATTCCAATGGCTTTTGCTCCTTCAATAGTAGCCATTCGAAGCGCTTGCCAGCAAGGCAGCATTTCCGGATCCTCGTATTTGATTTTATTGAACAAGGCAGTCAGTTTCATCTCATTGACAATGTTGTGACAGTTGTTTCCGGGGGCTTGGTCAGTTCCTAGTGCCACCGAACCGCCATAGTCTTGGAACCTTTTGGCAGGTGGGACAATCCCGTCGATAATTCCTATTGAACCAGAACATAAAACCATCGATGCGTTTCTTTCTGCCACCACTTTCACTTCCTCATCCAGCGCATCCGTCAAATGAATCCCTATAAAATTTTCGTCAAAATAATCCTTTTTTGCCAGCCACGGAATCGTTCTAGACCCATAGCGCATCTCCATTTGCTTTGTTTCTCTTGACCCTTGAGAAAGGTGCATGTGAATTTTCGTCTTTTTATCTTTTGCTTGTTTTTTTACTTCTAAAAGCAATTTTTCGCTTACAAAATCCGCTCCCTGGGGTCCAAACAATATTCTTATGCGGCCATTGTCTTTATTGTGCCATTTTTTATGGACAGTAAGCGCCTCTTGAAGCGCTTTTTCCCCTTTATTTTCATCGTATTCATAAAGTTCTCCCGGTTGGTATACTTTGTTTTTGGCCTCTCTGATTCGAGCACTTACATTTCCTCTCGCCCCAAACCGTTCAATGATTTTGCAAATCTCATCCGTGCAGTCCCCGTCTTCTCCGATGGTGGTGGTTCCGTTTAGAATTGCTTCTGCCATCCCCAGCTTTGCTCCAGCAATTCTTGTCTCATCGGTGGCTGAGGTCTGAAAAGGTCCCACCCCATGCATCATCCAATTGCCTACATCCTGTGCTAATCCTCTCAACGTCGCCAAAGAGGTATGCATGTGTCCGTCTATAAGACCGGGCATGACCACTTTATCTGAAGCATCAATTGTTTTTTCCCCTGTATACTCTTTTTTGATAACATCACGGTGGCCGATAGCCAGGATTTTGCCTCGATCGACGGCAACAGCCTGGTTTTCCTTATAACCAACCCCTTCTCCTTCCAAGGTATACATGTGTCTTGTCTTAATAATCATGTCAATTGTTTTCATTTTCCTGCACCTCGTTTACTGTTTTGGTTTAATGATCTCTCCATAGCCGGCTGCGTCTTTCTTTATCCGGCCTTCTTCCATGACCACCTTTCCTCTTACAAGCACCCTCTCGATCGTCCCTGTTATCTCACGACCGTGATAAATCTCAGCTACTTCCGGTCTTTTAGTATGCATTTTATGCTTATCTATTGTATACTCCTTATTCATATCCACCACAATCAGATCTGCATCAAAACCCTTTCGAATATAGCCTTTTCTATGGTCAATCCGAAAAAGTCGAGCCGGATTTTCGCTCATAAGCTCCACAAATCGCTCCAGGGAGACCCTTTTTTTATTTACCGCATCAAGCATTAAAGGAACCCTGGTTTCAATACCGGGAAAACCTGCCGGAGCCATGAAAATATTCTCTTTTCCTCTTTGCTTTTCTTCAAGGGTATAAGGAGCATGGTCACTTCCTATAATATCTACTGTGCCGTCGTTGACACACTCCCAAATTGCTTCCAATCCCGCCTTTGGTCTGATCGGAGGATTGCACTTGGCATAGACCCCAAGTTTTAAGACATCCTCTTCGCAATTGAACATAAACTGTGGGCAGGTCTCCACAATAACGGAAATCCCCTTCTTTTTGGCTTCTCGCAAAAGTTTTAGTGCCTCGGCAGAAGATACATGACATATTTCAATGCGAGCGTTTGTATGTTCGGCTAAAAGAAGCAGTTTTGAAATAGACTCGATTTCTGCAATGACAGGCCTTGATTCATAATGCGCCTTGACATCGACCCGTCCGTTTTCGATGAGCGTTTGCGTGCTACCTTGAATAATATCATCGTTTTCGGCATGAAACGCCAGCAAAACATCATGTTCTGCACCTTCTTCCATGGCGCGTAGCAAATGATAATCATCGCTGATGGTCAGCCCTTCAAATTCCAGCTCTCTCCCTTTCATGGGTTCTTGCAGAAATGTCTTATAAGAAATGATCCCCAACTCTTTCATCCGAGGAACCTGATCAAGGCTGTCCGTGCCTAAAGCTCCATACAAACAGCAGTCAACCACTATCTGCTGATCTGCCAAAGCAAGCCTATTTTTAAAGATTGTTTCATTGTAAGGCGGCGGTTTCGAGATGGGGTGCTCAAATACGGTGGTAACACCACCCGCGGCGGCGGCCATCGTTCCCGTGAAGAAAGTTTCTCTTTCTTCACTTCCTGGTTCGCGAATGTGAACGTGGGTGTCCATGGTTCCGGGCAGGACATGCTTTCCTCGGCAGTCAATCACCTTGCCATTAAAATCTGCCTGATTATCTTCATCAAGTATATCCACAATGACCCCATTTTCTATGATCAGTGTCTTTTTTTGAAGCTTCCCTTCTAAATAAATCATTCCATTGGCAATTTTTACTCTTTCCTTCATCACTTGCCTCCTTTAAAAATCGGATATCTTTCTCTCTATTCATCAGCAATGATTTCTGCCTGAATAAACCGGAAAAGATCAACTGATCCTGTCTTCTGCAGGTCATACACATCAAAACGATTAAAGGTGGACCTTTCTCGTCATCTTCTTAAACAATCAATTTCAAGATCAACTTCATCAGTAATTCACAAGAATCCAGTTTGCCGATGTGTTCATCTTTCTTCGGCAATTGGTTGACTCAGAGTCCTTTTTCAATCTTATCTGTCTAAAGATGACAGAACTATTTCACGCAGTTTTTCCCTCTGCCATCGGTAAGTAAATCCCCTTCAACCCCTGAGTATCTTAACAGGTTTCATACAGCAGCTGCTGCATGAAACCTGTTAAGTCTATCGGATAAAATTGGTTCTGATTCTCTTTTCTTTTTCCGGCAGAGAAACACCCGCTTCTTTCCCGGCTTGTAAGCATTGAAGAAGCCAGGCCATATTTTTGCCAATCGTCCTCATGGTCTGCAGACCCTCTTGGTCTTGCCGGACCTCATCAGGTGTATTTCCGTGAACCATATTCCAGTACTGGGAGGATACTACGGGCATATTGGAAATCGTCAGGTATTTGTTGAGCTGATCAAAGGCAGCCGTTGCCCCTCCTCTCCGGCAACTTACCACGACGGCTCCCGGCTTATATTGAAGATCCGTTCCGCAGCGAAAAAACCTATCCAAAAAAGAAGTCATTGCTCCGGAAGCTCCGGCATAGTGAACCGGTGAGCCAAAGACAAACCCATCCGCTTCTTTGCTTTTTTCCAGAATCTGATTTACTGAATCTTTCTCATAAAAACAGCGATTTTTCCTTTCTTTCAAACAATAACCGCAGTCCGTGCAGCCAATAATGGCCTGGCTGCCTATATGGATAATTTCTGTCTCTATCCCCTCTTCTCGAAGTCCTTTTCCTACTTCACATAGTGCTGTATAAGTACATCGTTTTTCTTCCGGACTACCGTTGATAAGCTGCACTTTCAACCTCATCACTCTCCTTGTCCAAAATCAAATTTCTTCTCAAAGGCATTTCTTTTTCTGATGGAAGATAGGGAAGCTGTTTGCTTTTAAATATTAACCACCACCTTTTTCAGTTGGCTTTCTCTTTTTAAAACTCATTTCAGCTCTTAATCAAGCTCATTTAAGCTTTTTTGCCAATACTGATCATAGTGAATTTTCATCTTCTCCAGCTTATCTCTGCTGAGGCTGCCTCTTAACGAAGGGGTCGCAAAAAACCGCTCTGCATATCTTGCGTCTTCTAAGTTGTAACCTAGTTTGTATCGTATTCTGTTTTTCAAATCGAATATCTCTTGACCTAGGTTGTCTAATTCTGCTTCAGACCTTTGTATCCCAATGGAAGACAGTGCTTCTATTACTGTCTTCATGTCATAGATACTTCTTGCAAAGAGACATATACAGAGCGAAGTCAGAACATTTCTGTCTTTTTCCTCCTGCACCAAAGCATCTACGAGCTGTTCTGGATTTTGCTCGGGGCTATTTTGATCCACAGCATATCCTGCATTGTCCAAGTGAGAATGCCTTGCGCCAAAAGACATTCCGAATAAATGAGCGTGTCCGGTATGATAACCTGCTAATTCGTGTTTTCCTAATGTCATCGCAAAATCTTGACCCCCGTATATTTTAGAAGCCTCTTCTAATCCTTGCGATAAGCTTTTATAAAAATCATTTGGCTCGTCGATAATATTGTGAATGAACTGAATGCTCGCTGTTTCGTCATCAAAATCAAGTTCTACTCCCGTTTGTGCCTCAGAGAGAATCCCTTTTTGATAAGCTTCAATCGCCCAGCCAAGTATCACACCGGTGGAAATTGCGTCCAATCCCAGCTTTTCGACGGCATCGATGATTCGGTATACTTTCTGAGTTGAACTCATCCCCAAAAACGAACCTAGTGCAAATATAAGTTCGTGATCATAGGACAAACTTTGAAATTTATACTCATGGGAAGATCCAAACTGCTCTCGGTAAAGTCCTAGATGGATACAGCCGATGGGGCAGCCAGAGCAAGCAATTTGTCTAAGCAGCGTCTCTTTGGCAAAAGTCTCCCCACTAATTTTTTCTGCATGCTCAAAAGAAGATTCCTGTAAATTGCGAGTAGGCAGAGCCTTTGTTTTATGAAGAGGCATAATGTTAATGGCTGTTCCTAAATCATGGTATTTTTCCATTAAGTCTGTACCCACCATTTTCTTATACACATTTTCATATACTTTGCGATATGCTTGGGGATGTTCGATTACTTCATTTTCATCTCCATATACTACAATGGCTTTTAGGTTTTTCGAGCCCCACTGGGCTCCAAGTCCCATTCTCCCAAAATGACGGTAGGTATCTACATTCACATTAGCATAAGCTACATTTTTTTCTCCAGCCGGGCCTATTCG
Source organism: Candidatus Sumerlaeota bacterium (assembly GCA_007132905.1). Lineage (GTDB taxonomy): Bacteria > Bacillota > SLNR01 > SLNR01 > SLNR01 > SLNR01. The sequence goes on from SLNR01000042.1 coordinate 6,610, forward strand.
CAGGCAGCTTCGGTGCCCTCGACCAGGAGAGAGCCGTCTTAAGATCGTGCCGGTCTCTTCACAATCTAAGCCCCATAAAGCCTGTGCATTTTTAAATCGGACCCCGTGAGGCCCTATTTCTAGGTAAACAGGTTTTTGCGCCCTTCCGTGAAGGATGAGCGCATCAACCCCTGATCCCCTTAAAGCCAGTCCAAGTCTCAGGCCGGCGTGACTCTCCCCGTAGCCGCCTGTTAAGGGAGATCGAAATACAGCCACGACTTTCGTGACAGCAGGAAAAATCGTGTTCAAAGGGCCATTGGCGATGATCACCGGCTGGTCGGGATGAAGAGGTTTTAATTCCGGCTCCATATACTCAGAAAAAAGTTTAGCCGCCAAACCCGTGCCACCTAAATACGAATCCAAATCGGATCTTTTCATCAGCTCAACCGATTCATTCTCTAAATCAATCTTCACTATCCTCATAGACTTATTCATCTTTTCTCTCCTCCATCGCTATCACTTCATGGGGGCAAAATTTCACACACTGTCCGCATTGAATGCAGGGAATCGGTTTATTCTTCTCTTCATCAAATTTCAGCACATCCACGACGCAATTTTCAGCGCAAAGCCGACATCCCATACATTTTTCAGGACGAAATTTCACTCCCCCACCTTCCCGAAATGTCAAGGCTCCGCAATGGCATGCCTGTGCACACGGAGCGTCAATACAACCCAGACAAATCTCAGCTACAAACTTCGATTGAAAACCGCCAGCCGTTCGTATTTGCAAAGCAGCTCTAGCAGGGGAAAAAGACTGCTGGAGGGTCCTGGCGCAAGCCAGCATACAAGAATAACAGCCTATGCACCTGTGAATATCGACCACTTTCAGTACTTCCTTTTTCCCTCCCTCACTTTTCTTATCCTGTAGCTTCTTTTCGTACACCATTTCACTCACCGCCTACTTTTTTCATATTATGCTTTTGATTTCACAATGCCGCGCATCAACCGTCCCAAAACATCAGCTCCGGTGATCACTCTTTTTTCCTTTCCCCAAAGGAGAATGATATCCTCGTCAATCACATCATCTTCTTTGTGCTCTGGAGATACTTTCAACCTAGGCAGTACTTTCCCGAGAGGCATCGTCTCATCTTCGATTAAGACTGGTCTATGGCAATAGCGCATAGGCTTTATCCTATCATAGTCACTAAACCATCCTCTTATGAACCGGTCCACATCAATAACAAAATGTGGATCATCTTTATAATCGGTAAGAATAATCCATTTTTTTTTCGAAAAGGTTATTCTCTGAAGAAATGGATCCCTTTTATCCGGCTGAATTACAGGAAACTTTGGCAGTCCTTCTTCATATTCCATCTGAATAATGCTGTGTTGATCCACCGGTTCCCC
>SLNR01000111.1 GCA_007132905.1 Candidatus Sumerlaeota bacterium
ACTTCTCGGCCGGTAATTATTCTCCTCTTGTAAACAGAAAAGAGAATGAAATAATGGAGAGAAGGGAATGGGGGCAGAATGCAGAATTAGGCTTGAGGACGGTAATTTCTTATACACTATGGTTATAGGAGGCTGCATGATGAAAAAGAAAAATGAGTATTCTAATGAAACCAAATTGCTGCATACGGGAGAAAAAGTGGACATCCCTTCCTCTTATCCGGAGGCGATGCCGATTTATCAAACATCTGCGTTTGTAGTCAAGGATCTTGAGTCCCTTCATGCCATGCGGGACAACCCGGAGACAGCTTATATTTACTCAAGGGCAAAACATCCCAATCAAGACAGTCTGTCAGAAGTGCTGAGAGAAGCTGAAAATGGCGAAGCGGCGGCGGTATGCTCTTCAGGCATGGCATCCATTTTTGCGGGGATTTTAGCCGTGGTTGAATCGGGGGATCACATTATCTGTGCTGATGCGATCTATGGCGGCACTTATGGTATGCTCAGAGATGACCTTAGCCGAATGGGTATTTCCTCTAGCTTTGTAGATGTGAATGACGAAAAGGCCATCGCTGCTGCCGTTCGTCCGGAAACGAAACTGTTTGTGATCGAGATTACAAGCAATCCATTTGTAGTGGTAACCGACATAGAGAAGGTGGTCAAGGAAGCAAAAAAAGTCAAAGCCAAAGTACTTGTCGATAATACCTTTACGACACCGGTGCATATTCGGCCTTTGGATTGGGGAGCGGATTTGGTGGCACACAGCTGTACCAAGTTTATCAACGGGCACAACGATGTGGTGGCCGGAGGGATTATCGGTTCAGAAGAATTAATTCAAAAAGCCAAACATAATATATCTTCTTTGGGAAGTGTTATTAGTCCCTTTGATGCCTGGCTGGTTTTGCGGGGCACCAAAACTTTGAATTTGCGGATTCCGCGTCAGTCCGAAAATGCCTTAAAGGTTGCAGAGGCGTTGGAGAAACATTCCAAAGTGGACAAAGTATTTTACCCCGGGCTAAAGAGCAGTCCCTACCATGAATTGGCCGGGCATCTTTTAAATGACGGCTACGGCGCTATGATGAGCTTTTATATTCCCAATGATACAGAAAAAGTGAATCGATTTATGAACAACCTGGACATCATCAAATTCGTGACGACTTTGGGCGGCGTCAGAACGACCATGTCCCACCCCAATACCACCTCGCACGCTCCTTTAGAGCAGTCTGTAAAGGACAAGATGGGGATTCATGATGGGCTCATTCGTCTGTCGGTGGGCATTGAAAAGGCAGAAGACTTAGTGGCCGATTTACAACAGGCCCTTGAGAAAATGTAATTAAAAAGAAACCAATAGATGGACCCGCCGCCATAGTGCGGCGGGTCCATCTATTTAGCGCGGCCGATAAGTTAAAGCCGGGTTTTCAAAAGGGAAAAGAATGTTTTGCTTAAAGCCTTTTTTGACAGTTGTTGCGGCAGAAATTTTATGTGAAAGGCGAAAGTAAAAAAAAGACAGGGTTTTTCTGATTAGTTGCCCATAAAAGCATCTATTTGCGGGGAAAGAGGCGAAAGATAAGATCTTGATGTGAACAGGACAATGGTTTGAGGGGGTTCAAAAATGGACAAAAAAGTAGTCATTGTCACCGGAGGAGCAGGCGGAATTGGCCGGTCAATAGGACAAGCTTTTGGTGAAGCCGGATCTTTTGTTATCTGCGTGGATCATGATGAACAAGGAGGAGTTTCGTGGGCAAAGAGCATGAAAGTTAAGGGGTATGCGGTCGAGTTCATTCCCGTCGACTTGGCTGATGTTAAGCAGATCAAGACACTGCATGAACAAATCGAAAAGAAATTGCAGGGCATCGATGTCCTAATCAACAATGCGGGAGTCGGCGGTTTTTGCTCCCTTAGGGACTTAACGGAGGAAAAATGGGACAGTGTATTGGCGGTTAATCTTAAGAGCATGGTATTCATGGCCAAACACAGTGCTCGTCTGATGAAAAAAAGAGGGGGTGGAAGGATCATCAATATTTCTTCCACCCGACAGCAGATGTCAGAGCCCGGCAGCGAGGCATACGCTGCTTCCAAGGGAGGGGTCGCGTCCTTGACTCATGCCCTGGCTGCCTCGCTGGCTCGCGATCATATCACGGTTAACGCCATCAGCCCCGGCTGGGTTGAGACAGAAAACTACCAGCATCTTCGTCGCGAGGATCACCTCCAACATTTCTCCGGGCGGGTCGGCTGTCCCGATGACATTGCCCGTCTCTGTCTTTTCCTTTCTGAAGATAAGAACAACTTCATTAACGGAGAAAACATTTCGATAGATGGAGGCATGACCCGCAAGATGATGTATGTTGATTAAGAACGCACCAACCGTTTCAATACGGTAATTTGTCCTTTGTGAGAGGCTTCGTGTTCTAAATTGTGCAAAATACCCCATTCATTGGTAACATTGAGGGGGCTTCCCGAGGATAATCTTACCTCCTTGGCATCGAGGAGTTTGTCGTCGGCTAAATCGGATAAAATCTGCAGAGTCCTTTCTCTTGTCTCATGCAGGCGGGTTTTAATGTCCTGGAGGGTGTCATCATGATAGGTGAAATCATCGGCTCTTTCAAGACTGATTTCATCGCCGCCAACTATATGGTGGACTAGAAATTGTTCGGCTGTTGATAAATGGTTTAGCAGCATGGCAATGGAATTAAGTTTACCGTCCGCTGTAAAATGGAGTTCCTCCTGGGTAAGGTCTTTTACGCTTTCAAGAAGATCCTTTCGGCTTTTCTCAAGGTACTGGACATAACGATCTACCGGTGAATTCATAGGGATACCTCCTTAAAATTAATTTAGATAAGTTATTACGTTAATTTTACCAAATTTAACTCTTAATGACTAATTTTTTCGATAAAGGTAAGATTTGTTTTTTTTATACAGGCATGTCGGGATCATTCTTTTTTTTTGGATCATGAATTTGTGAGGAAGAATTTATTCCTCCCTTGATTCTTCTTAAGGAGAGAAGTATACTGAATAGGCATGGTAAAAGACTGAGAGGATGACGTTGCTGTGGACCTGCGGCGAGAGGGGAAAATAATCAAGGCATTGTCATTTTTGTTTAACTTGGCGATGCCCCTTTATTTAATTTATGCCAACTTGTACTTCAGGCGGTTGGGTTTTACGGGGGGACAGATTGGCTTTATTGTGAGTGCCTACTATCTAACCAATTTTTTGTTTCAGCCGTTTTGGGGATATATCAGTGATTTGTTTCAGGCGAAAAAGCTGGTATTAATGGGATTGGCTGTTTTAAGTGCGGGTACGGTACTTATTTACTTAAGAGGGGATTCATTTACACATATTCTGATCACCGCGGCTATTTTAGGCAGCACGTTCCCTGCCATTATGCCTATTCTTGATGCAACAGCTATGGAATATATACACCGGGCCCGCGTTAATTACGGGAGTATAAGAATATTTGGATCATTGGGATTTATGACAGCCGGCCTGCTAGGGGGGCAGATCACCGGGATATTTGGATTAAAAAGTGTCTTTGTTGGCTGTTCATTGACTTTGCTGGCCATCGTCATAATTAGTTCCATGCTGTCGGGCAGGGCGGCAAGTGATGAATCAGAGGAAGACACTCAAAAAGTATCCGCAGCTCCTTTAGCCGCCATTGGGAGAACCGATCAGATTCGTAAGTTAATCCAAAACCGAAGTTTTGCTTTCTTTCTCATGACTACATTTGTTGTCCAGGGTTGCATGGCGATGGGTTTTGGGTTTTTGAACATTCACATTTCCAATTTGGGAGCGCCGGATTCCTTTATAGGTACGGTATGGGCACTGGCGGCTCTCAGCGAAGTGCCGGCTTTTTTGGCCATGGCCTTTTTTCAAAAAAAGATCGGGGCTCGCGGCATTGTTTTAATGGCTTATTCTGTGATGGCCGTCCGATGGCTGTTGTTTTCATTTGTTCGTGATCCTTTGATGATTATCCCCGTCCAAATGATGCAAGGTTTCTCCGGAGGTTACTTTTTTGGCGGCAGTGTCACCTTCGTCCAGGAAGAGTCGCCTAACGGCTTAAAAGCTACGGGGCAGACCATTTTTGGCGCAGTAAATCTAGGATTAGGACCGATTGTCGGGATGAGTTTAGGCGGGCAGTTGGCAGATTTAATTGGGTTATCGAATTTGTTTTTGGTATGTGCTTTGCTTACCGCCGGAGCGGCTGTGTTTTTTGTGATTACCCAAAGAGGTTTTGCTAAACCAAAAGAGACATAAAAAGAAACCCTGCTGCGTCTTTGAATGACCGCCGCAGGGTTTGTCTTAGTCCTCGATCTCCTCCATTTCTTCTTCTACCTCTTCTGCCCCTTCAAGATAAAATTTTTCTTCTTCCGGGTCTAATTCATAAAGGAGACGTAAAAATTCGCCGGCATGGACTCTTTCTTCGTCGGCAATATCCTTGAGCACTTCTTTGGCGAGCGAATGGTCAATGGATTCTGCCAGCTGCATATAAAGCTGAATGGCTTCATACTCGGCCGCAATCATAAAGCGAATAGCCCTGATCAGTTCTTCGTGGGTAAGTTTGCGATCTTCTTTTAACACCACAAAAGGGGATTCGAAACTAGGCATGGGCACAGGCCTCCTTTCTTATTGATATGTCCACATTTTGACAAAGAAAAAAAATATCCTTCCTGGTTGCAAAAATTGGGAGTTTTTTTCGGTGTGTTTTGCTGCGGGCAGGAATTGCAGCTTCAAAACAAGAAATAACAATAACATAAGATAAATAAAACAGAAGGAGGGTCTACCATGGAACGAATTGGCGATTTGATGCAGAGCGCCGACTGGAAAAGCGAAAAGCATGTTCCTACGCTCGATGCTCCGGACAAAGTGAGTAAGAACGAGCTTTTTGAAGTCAAGGCGCAAGTAGGGGAAGAGATTGCACATCCCAATACCACCGAGCACCATATCCGCTGGATCCGGCTCTACTTTAAACCGGAGGACGGAAAGTTTCCTTTTGAAGTGGCCAGCGCCGAGTTCAATGCCCATGGCGAATCACCCGCCGGTGCCAACAGTGGTCCTATATACTCAGATCCACTGGTTAGGGTCGCCATCAAACTAGAATCATCTGGCACTCTGTATGCGGTCAGCTACTGCAATATCCACGGACTTTGGGAGCAAAGCAAAAAAATTGACATCGAATGAGGCAACCAGAGGTGATGAGATGAAAGTAAGGGAGGCGGCACAAGACCGGAGAAGCATTCGTAAGTACAAAGATATCCCTGTTGAGAAGGATAAGATCGAAATTATGCTGGATAGTGCCAGACTGGCTCCTTCCGGAAGCAATACCCAACCTGCTCGCTGGATGGTCATTCAAAACAGGCACACTATCCATCGAATCTGCAAAGCCTGCAGGGACCAGCCTTTTGTCAAAGAAGCACCCTTGGTTTTGGTATTATTGGGGGATCTTTCCTGCCGGTTAGGGGAGGCAGAAGGGGAAAGGGATATTCTATCTGATCAATACCGGGAAGAAAGAGAAAGGATTATCCGAGACTGTGCCATCAGCGGACAGCAGATGGTGCTGCAGGCCTTTGAATTAGGCATTGGAACTTGCTGGGTGGGAGATTTTACCCAGTTGTCGATGCGTAAAGCGTTGAATATCCCATCAGACCATTATATACTTGCGATCTTTACCGCCGGGTATCCTGACGAAAAACCATCACCAAGGCAGCGGCATTCTCTAAAGAGCGTGGTGTGTTTTGAAGAATTTAAGCGGAAATAAAGAAAAAGAAGGCGGTTGTTTTTCAAGTTAAACAACCGCTTTTTTCTTTTGGGTGACCATAGTAATGAAAGTAGGCAAAGCACGGCAGGGATCAAGGTGAGTTTAAAGAATAGAAAAACAGCTTGCTTATCTGTCCTGATTGAGGTGTCACTATGAAAGTCAAAGTGATTGTGAATCCTGCTGTCGGCGAAGGCAAAAGGAGAGATGTTTGGCGCAGAATCAAAATTGAGTTTGAAAGAAAAAATTGGCAGGAGCTTCAATTAGTCTATTTTGTCTCGCAAAGCCCGGATCATACTCGGCAGTTGGCTTATAAGGCGGGGAGAGAGAATTTCGATATGATATTGGCCGTCGTCGGAGACGGTACTGCAGGAGAGGCTGCGGCAGGTTGTCTTGAAAATGATATGCCACTGGCTGTGGTCCCGGCAGGAACGGGGAATGCTTTTGCTGCTTCTGTTTGTCAAACCAAAAGCACCCAAAGTCTTTTTAAGGCTCTGCTTGATCCGCGCATCATTCAAATCGACGTGGGAATGATGAACGAAAAGATATTTTTAAACATGGCCGGGGTTGGTCTGGATGCTTTACTAGTGAATCAATACCAAAAAAGCATTCTCGGCAGAGGGATATTAGGTTACATGTTCCTAGGGTTAAAAGCGGCCGTAAATTTTGAACCTTTTTTGCTGGAGATAAAAACCGATCACGAGAAAATTCAATGCGGTGCTACCATGGTAGCCATTTGTAATGGCTCGTTTTACGGCGGCGGTTTGAAAATGGCTTCGGGGGCAGTCCTCAATGACGGTCAGTTAGACATCTGTTTGATGGAAGGACTTACCCTGCAGGAAACAGCTGTTTTGTGGAGGTCCCTCTACCACGGTAACCATGTAAAACATCCTAAAGTGAGGCTGCTGAGAAGTTCGACCTTGCATATAAAGACGGATCCCGCCTTTTACGTTCATCGAGATGGCGATGCAGTCGGGCTGACTCCATGCAGTGTGAAAGTGCTCCCAAAGGCTCTTTCCCTAATTAAGATGTAAGGAGGAACAAAAATGAAGTTTCAGATTCAACCGCAGGTGTTTGAACAGTTTCCTGATTTTTGTGTGGCGGTAGTCGCCGTAGACGGCCTGCAGAACAAAACCGTTCATAAGGGAATTGTAGAGAAGATGAAAAGTACGATTGCCAATACACATGAGTATCTTAAGGATAAAGATATTCGTGAAATGGAAAATATCAAGGTCTGGAGGGAAGCATTTGAGTCTTTGGGCATCAATCCGAATCGTTTTCCAAGTTCAATTGAAGCTTTGGCCAAAAGAGTCAGTAAAAAACCTACTCTGCCCGTGATCAACAATGTGGTCAATTTAGTAAATACGGTGGCTGTCGAATGTTTGGTCCCTATGGGGGCACACGACATAGATAAAATCCAAGGAGATTTAGAAATCCGATTCTCAAACAAGGGAGAAAGGTTTACCCCTTTTGGCAGTTCAGAAGAAGAAAAGGTGGAAGAGAAGGAACTAGTTTACGGGGATGAGGAGGAAGTAAGGACTCGAAAATGGGTATGGCGCCAGGGTGAGAAAGGAAAAGTGGATGATTGTACAGAGAGAGTCTTTTTTCCGATCGATGGTTTCTACGGTAAAACAGATGAGGATGTAAGTAAGGCACAATCGCTTCTGGAGACGGAAATAAAAAAGGCTTTCCCATCCGTTTCTATTCAAAAAGAATGGGTGGATAAAGATTTTTTTGAAGTGATGTTACTGGAGTAGAAAGAGGAGGAATATAATGGACAATAAGGAAGAACGGATGAATCATGCCAAAAAGCTTTATGAAGGGAAAGTAGTTCCTCACCACAGCTGTGGAATATGTTTGGCAGCAACCTTTGGTCTTAAACCGTCGTCTTATCAGTCTTTGCGAAAGGGAGGCATTACGGGGGAAGGTGAATGCGGGGCGATTAAAGGAGGCGAGATGGTGCTCGGGGAATACCTAGGCGATCCGGATCCGACAGGACCGGTGACGGAGTCCTTGAGGGAAGCTGCAGCAGAATACAAAGGGACGCTTTCAAAAGAACTGAAACTCGATGGGTTGGAGAAAAGAACTTGCGATGCTTTAGCGGGTGGTTTTTCTGATTTTCAAGGAGATGAGCGCAAGGATTACTGTGCTGAACTGGTGGTGGAGATTACCAGGATATTGTGTCGTATTTTAGAAAAAAAGGATGCGCCTTTAAAAGATCCGATTTCGTATCAATAAAACTCTAATAAGGCAGGGCGGGTTTGTGGCGCTCTTTTGATATCTGAAAGTATCTATTTTCATCGTGAAAAAAACAAGGCCAAGTGTGTGTTGGATGCAAGGCATTGGCTGCTGGGGTCAACTCATTTGACTTATGTCATTTGGTATGCTACGATGGCTTTGGCTAGCCACAATCAAATATCCTATGTAAAGGGGAGCTGGGAGAAAACCGGCTGAGAGAGGATGAAATAGTCATTCTGACCCTTCGAACCTGTTTGGGTAATGCCAGCGTAGGGAGCTATGACCAAAGACAGTTTTAAACTGCGTTCCCTACCTGGAAGGCAGTTTATTTATTTTCAGGAGGGATGGTATGCCGACATGCAATGTAAGTCTTCAGGTACTGCCTTTTGTTGAAGAAGAAGAATTGTATCCTATAGTAGATAAGGCCATCGAAGTGATCAAACAAGCCGGTGTCGATTATATGGTGGGTCCTTTGGAAACAACAATGGAAGGAGATTTGGATGATCTTTTGGATGTTATCAAAGAAGTTCAAAAGACTTGTCTTGAGGCAGGCGCAGAGCGGATGGTGTTCTTTGTGAAGATCGTCTACAACGCCAAAGGAGAGAGCATGGATGAAAAAGTTGGGAAATATCGTTAAGAGAATTGCACCGGGGCTGTTTTTTCTTTTCCTGATTTTGCTTTGGGAAAGTGTGGTCAGGCTGTTTTCTCTTCCTACTTATTTGCTTCCGGCTCCTTCTCTCATATTACAGACACTGATCCAGCGATTTCCTGTTTTACTGACGCATTTGCAGGTGACACTCTATGAAGCAGTGGTGGGACTGTCAGCAGCCGTCGTGGTAGCAATGATACTAGCAGCGGCGATGAATCGGTTTATATTAGTGAAACGGTTGTTTTACCCTCTGTTTGTGGTATCCCAAACCATCCCGATTATTGCTCTGGCGCCATTGATGATGATCTGGTTCGGGTTTGGGACTTTTCCGAAGATTTTGATTGTCATATTGGTCTGCTTTTTTCCCATTGTCATCAGTATGACCGAAGGATTAGAGGCGGTCGACGAGGACCTTATCGATCTTATGAAAGTGATGGGCGCCACTGACAGCAGGATTTTTTTCTCTGTCAAACTCCCTTCGGCTTTGCCGTCGATTTTTGCCGGCATGCGAATTTCCGCAACTTATAGTGTCATGGGGGCGGTGATCGGGGAATGGCTGGGTGCAAATTTAGGGCTTGGTGTCTTCATGATCAGGGCCATGAACTCCTACAACACCCCGTCTCTTTTCGCCGCGATCGTACTAGTGGTATTGCTTAGTATAGGCATGTTTAAGATGGTGGACGGGGCGGCCTGGTTTTTAATGCCCTGGAATCGCTCCCGGTCATTGTTGGAAAAAAACTAAGAAAGAATGAGGTGAGAAAGGATGACAAATAAAAGAAATGTTTTTCTGCCGCTGTTGCTCTGTCTGGCCCTTTTGATTGGATTGACAGGCTGCGGTATTGGTGAGGATCCTCAAAAAACGACGGTGGCTTTAGACTGGACACCAAATACCAATCATACCGGGCTTTATGTAGCCTTGGAAAAAGGGTATTTTGCAGAAGAAGGACTTGATGTTGAAATTATTCAGCCTGCGACGGGCACGGCCGAGCAGTTGGTGGCGGCCGGTCAAGCACAGTTTGGGGTCAGCAATCAAGAGGCGATCACCATGGCTCGCATTGAGGGCATTCCGGTGGTTTCCATCGCCGCTATTATTCAGCACAACACATCGGGGTTTGCTTCTTTGAAGGAAAAAGGCATTGAGACTCCGAAAGATTTTGAAGGAATGCGATATGGCGGTTGGGGAAGCCCGATTGAAGAGGCTACCATCAAGGCTTTGATGGAAGAGTACGATGCGGATTTTGACGAAGTGGAGATCTTGACCACGGGGGCTGTGGATTTTTTTGCGGCTACCGAACGGCATGCTGATTTTTCCTGGATTTTCTATGGCTGGGATGGAATCGCCGCCGAGATCCGCGGCATCGAACTGAATTTCATTAAAATTTCCGATTACGATCCGGCTCTGGATTATTATACACCGCTGCTCATGACGAGCGAGGCTATGATTGAAGAGCAAGAGGAGACAGTCAGTGCTTTTATGAGAGCAGTGACCAAAGGGTATGAATTCTCTATGGGAAACCCGCTGGAAGCAGCCGATATCCTCTATCTACATGCCCCTGAACTAGATCAGGACCTCATAGTGGAAAGTCAAAAGTGGTTGGCGGATGAATATCAAGCGGAGGCTGACATTTGGGGCTACCAAGAGTTGTCTGTTTGGCAAGATTATATGGACTGGCTCTATGATAATGAGCTGGTAGAATCTAGAACCGATATGGAAGAAGCTTTTACCACGGACTTTTTGGCACAGGATGCAGAATAAAGGCGGACAGGTGATATGATGAGTATACCTAAGATCCTGCTAAAACATGTGGAGAAAACCTACTACCAGGACCAAGCGGTTTTAAAAGTGCTCGAAGATGTTTCTTTGGAAGTGGGTGAAAGCGAATTTGTCTCCGTCATTGGCCCTTCCGGCTGCGGCAAAAGTACTCTTTTTAAAGTGATCGCCGGTTTAGACAAGATCGACAGCGGCGAGATACAAATTGACGGCCGGACGGTAAAAGATCAGATTCGCCGCATGGGATACATGCCGCAGAAGGATCAGCTGATGCCCTGGAAAACACTGATGGAAAATGCTTTGCTGCCTTTAGAAATCCAGGGTGTCAGTAAAGCGGAAGGGAAAAAGCAAGTGGAGGAATTAATTCCGGTATTTGGTTTAGAGGGATTTGCCAAAGCCTATCCCTATGAATTATCCGGGGGGATGCGCCAAAGAGCGGCCCTTTTGAGGACGGTTCTCATCGACAGTGACATTTTGCTGCTCGATGAACCTTTCGGGTCGCTAGATGCAATCAACCGTGAAAAAATGCAGCGCTGGCTTTTAAAGGTGTGGGAGAATGTTTCCCGTACGGTGCTGTTTATCACCCACAGCGTAGATGAAGCAGTACTGCTGTCGGATCGGGTCTATGTTCTTTCGGACCGGCCGGCAAGGGTGATCGGAGAGGAAAAGATTGAGCTTAGCCGATCTCGTGACTGGAACATGGTTACCGGTGCCAAATTTGCCGAGCACAAAGAATCTTTACTAAAGCAGTTACTCTAAGTCAACCTTACCTTTGACCCGGATGGTTAGGAGTCTTCCCTCTTTGAGGGTGACTTTGGCATCCGGGTCCATTATTTCATTGCTTAAACCCCTGGTGTCTCCGAAAAAGAGAGTTTCGTCGTTGAGAGGATAGTAAAGCCCTTGAGTGGTTATCCCCGATGCCCTAGGAGTCAAAGAGAAAAGAGACAGAGCATCTCCTACGGCTTGTTTGATCTCTAAGGAACGGGTGATGATACGAATGAAGTGGGTTTCATCCATTAACACCACCGGTATGCCCTGCTCTTCCAGTGAAGTCATGAGCACCACATTTCCGAAAGCATGATCAAACCTGTTGCCCAGGGCGCCCAAAAGCACGATCTCTTTTGGCGTCATGGAGGCGGCGTGCTCGAGGGCAATTTGTAAATCGGACTGGTCTTTTTGGGACGGATAAGTTAAAAAAGGTATGTCTTTTGACTCAAAGTCATAACGGGCCTGCCGGTGGATGGAGTCAAGGTCGCCCACAATAAGATCGGGAACTAATCCCATACGGTAGATGTGGTTGTTGCCGCCGTCGACACCAATCAGGTATTGTCCTTTTTCGGCCTGCTCATAAGCCCAGCGGTAATCTTCGATGAGGCCGTTGACGACCATTACAATTTGTTGGGGTTTACTAGGCATGATGACACCTGCTCTCTTATTCTGCTAATGCGACTATTCGCTCTTTTTCTAATGATTCCTTTGTTTTCAATCACAAGAAGGGAGCGGGCTGTTTGTCTGGAATACAAGGGAAGATAGAAATGAAGCAGGAGGGGAAAGGTATGGATAGACTGTTGGGTACATTGGTAATTGCAACGGTAGGCGGTCTTATCGGCTTGAAATTAAGGATTCCGGCCGGTCCAATGGTAGGTGCAATGCTGGCTGTGGGGACGGCGAACTTGATCGGGTTTCCCAGCACCATGCCGGCGTATTTTCGAACAGGAGCCCAGATTGTAGTAGGCGGCATGGTGGGATTAAGTGTCACAAGAGAGACTTTTGTCGGTTTGAAAGGAGTCGCCGGACCGGCATTGATTTTGATTCTTTCCATGATTGGGTTTGGATTGTTGGCGGGTTTTGTCATCAGCAAAGTAACAAATATGGACATTATCACGGCCTTTTTCAGCAGTACTCCCGGCGGAATGATGGAAATGACCTTAATGGCGGAATCTTCAGGAGGAGACGGAGCGAAAGTGGCGCTGATGCAGTTAGCAAGATTTATGGGCATTGTTCTCATCATGCCGTTGGTCATCCGCTGGGTGTTGGGATTAAGGCTTTAACAGACCAATTGGCTTGATCATAAAAGAAAGAAGGGACAGTAGTTTCTTTTTAGATCCTTGAAGTTTTACCAAATTCTTTTAAATAGGCCAAATACTGAACTGAAGAGGATAAAAGGATGACTTTTGAATGAAAACCTGCACTAACTAAAAAAAAAATTTTTTTTGAATTTAAAATTGCATAAATCTATCAATTCTGATACAGTAAGATTAGGAAATAGCATCGGATGAAAGGGGAGAAGAATGTGGACGCCCGCCCGCCGGATCGTCTTGTCAAAGTGAAAGAAGAATGGTGTAAAGGCTGCGGAATTTGCGTAGCTTTTTGCCCCAGATATGTGCTGGGCTTGAAAAACGAAAAAGTGGTGGTTATTCACCCAGAGGATTGTATCAAATGCGGGCAGTGCGAGCTTCGCTGTCCTGATTACGCGATCTATGTGGAGGGGGATGAATAAACATGGCCGTACATCGATTGATGCAGGGAAATGAGGCTTGTGTAGAGGGAGCGATTGCGGCCGGCATGCGTTTTTTTGCCGGTTACCCGATAACACCGTCCACCGAGATTGCCGAACTGTGCGCTCAAAAATTACCTCCGTTGGGTGGACGGTTCATTCAAATGGAGGACGAAATAGCCGGCATGGCAGCGGTTATCGGGGGCTCACTGGCCGGTATGAAAGCTATGACGGCCACCAGCGGGCCCGGATTTTCACTAAAGCAGGAAAACATAGGCTATGCGGCCATGACGGAAGTCCCTTGTGTGATCGTGGACGTGCAGCGGGCAGGTCCTAGTACGGGGCTTCCCACTTCACCAAGCCAAGGAGATATCATGCAGGCTCGCTGGGGAACACACGGAGACCACCCGGTTATTGCTTTGTCGCCCACGTCTGTCAGGGAGGCCTACACTTTAACGGTGCGGGCTTTTAATCTGTCGGAGAAATATCGTACGCCGGTCATTTTACTGACGGATGAAATCATTGGTCATATGAGAGAGAAAGTAGATATTCCGGAGCCTGGAGAGCTTGAAGTGTACAATCGTGTTAAACCGGCTAAAGAGGAAGTGGAGACTTACCGGGCTTACCGTACAGAAGAAAATGAATTTGTGCCGCCCATGGCTTCTTTTGGCGAAGGTTTTCATTTTCATGTCACAGGCTTAGTGCACGATGAGTATGGCTTTCCTTCCGGAGATCCGGATACAGCCGAAAAACTATTGAAACGGCTGATGGATAAGGTGGCCGTTCATCGTGATGAAATAGTGGTATTTGAGGAAGAGTTTCCGACGGAAGCAAAGTTATCGGTGCTTGCCTACGGCGGAACGTACCGATCGGCCCGGGCAGCCGTTCGGCAGAGCCGCCAGGAGGGGCTGGATGTTTCCTTATGTAAGGCTCAGACGATTTGGCCGTTTCCCGAGCTTGAAGTAAAAGCATTGGCCAGAAAAGTAGAGACTATTTTGGTTCCGGAAATGAACATGGGGCAGTATGTTCTGGAAGTGGAAAGAGCCGCCTGCGGGCAGGCAAAAGTAGTGTCTCTGGGCAAATATAACGGCGAACCCATTACTCCTCAAGAGATTCTTGCCTCCATCAAGGAGGTGGGATAGATGCCAAGCACATTAATTCGAAACAACTTTCGCATGGATCGACTGCCGCATATCTGGTGTCCGGGATGCGGGCATGGAATTATCATGCGAGCGGTGGTGCAGGCCATTGAGAGCCAAAAGCTCGACAAGAAGAAAGTCTGCATTATTTCAGGCATTGGATGTTCATCGAGGGCTCCCGGTTATATGGATTTTAACACCCTCCACACTACCCACGGGAGGGCTTTGGCTTTTGCCACGGGGGTGAAAATTGCAAATCCGGATTTGCAAGTCATCGTGGTGACGGGTGACGGGGATGTGGCGGCTATAGGCGGCAACCATTTGATTCACACCGCACGCCGTAATATTGATATCACAACGGTGGTATTCAACAATCATGTTTACGGCATGACCGGTGGGCAGTACTCTCCTACGACTCCTACCCGGGGATTAGCCACTACCAGCCCGTTTGGAAATATCGATAAAATGTTTGACATCTGCCATTTGGCCGGCGCAGCCGGGGCAACTTATGTGGCCAGGGGGACGGTTTTTCATGTAAAGCCTTTGATTGGTATCATCGAGAAAGCTATTGAGAATAAAGGGTTTTCCCTGGTGGAAGCAGTAAGCATCTGCCCTACCTATTATGGACGGCGCAATAAGAAGGGGACGGCTGTAGATATGATGGAAGAGTTGCGAGAAAAGGCCGTGGATGTAAGGGCTGCAGAAAAATTGACGGAGGAACAAAAAAAAGACAAATTTTTCATCGGAGAATTCAAGAATCAACCGGAACCGGAATATACGAACGAATACCTTAAGATCATTGAGCAAGCCAAAAAAAGGAGTGAATAACATGGACCAGACGGAAATCCGCCTGGGAGGCTCCGGAGGACAAGGATTGATTCTGGCTGGTATTATCTTAGCAGAAGCGGCGGTAGCAGAAGGCAAAAATGCCGTGCAGTCCCAATCTTACGGCCCTGAGGCGCGTGGAGGCGCTTCCAAAGCTGAAGTGATCATCAGCGGTGAAAGCATTGATTTTCCCAAAATTGACCAGGCAGATATACTGCTGGTCCTTTCGCAAGAGGCCTACGATAAATATGCTGCCGATTTGAATCCGCAGGGCATTCTTATTGCGGATGATCAAATCATTTTGCCAAAAGGGCAGCATGAACGGGTGCATCATCTGCCCATCATCAAAACAGCAGCAGAGAAATTAAAAAGAAGCATGGTGGCGAACATGATTGCTTTGGGTGTAATTCAAGCATTAACGAAAATCATATCCAAAGAGTCATTAAAAAAGGCGGTGCTGAAAAGGGTGCCGAAAGGAACAGAAGAGTTAAACGAACAGGCACTTCAGGAAGGATATAGACTGGCAGCCAAGAAGGGTAGAGATTTATAATAGGGTGGTGTTTTTGTGGCAGAAGAGACTGTGAATGTACTCCAATGCATAAACCAAAACTTTCCGCGGTTAAGCAAGGGACAAAAAAGGATTGCCCAGTTTATCACTGGCGAATTTGATCGGGCTGCCTTTATGACCGCCGCAAAACTAGGATCTGAAGTAGGAGTTAGTGAATCCACCGTAGTCAGATTTGCCAATGCCCTTGGGTTCGGGGGGTATCCCGCGCTGCAGGCGGCCATGCAGGAAGTCATCAAAACTAAGCTAACGACGGTTCAAAGGGTGGAGATGGCCAGCCAGCTTGCCGGCGACGGGGATATTTTAAAGAGCATGATGAAATCAGACATGGAGAATATCCGGTCTACTTTAGAAATAGTCGATAGCAAATCTTTCCAAGAGGTAGTGCAGACTATCTTTGAAGCTCGAACAGTCTATATCGTGGGCCTGCGCAGTTCCACCTCATTGGCCCAATATATGGGGTTTTACTTAAATCTAGTCTTAGATAACGTCAATGTGGTAGGCTACGGCATTTCCGATATATTTGAGCAGCTGCTTCGCGTTTCAAAAGACGACCTTGTCATCGGCATCAGTTTCCCCAGGTATTCCCAACGCACGGTCGAAGCAATTCGCTATGCCAGAGAGGAAGGGGCAACCATTATCGGGATTACCGACAGCACCCTATCTCCTGTAGCGGAGCTTTCCGATCACTGTCTAATGGCTAGAAGCAATATGGTGTCTTTTGTCGATTCTTTGGTGGCCCCGCTAAGTTTGATTAATGCTTTGATTGTGGCCGTGGGCATGGGCAAACAAGAAGAGACCAAAGATTATTTTAAAAAACTGGAGGACATTTGGTCTCGCTACAGCATCTACAATGTAAACAGCAAAGGATAATACACGCGACAGAATAAAAGCCTTCATCCCTAGTGCGGACGAAGGCTTTTTTATTGTAATGCTGGGCAGCAGAGGGCGGTTTTTCAAGAGATCCCCGCAGGGACCTTAGTTTTGTATAAAGATAAATTTTTTGCCTGAATTTTGCTTTTGAGTTACAGAATAGCCTTTGAGGACAAAGAGCTAGATGCTCGGGTGTGATTGTGCTCTAGTTGTGCGGTATTCGATATAAAGAGTAATGAAAAGCCAAGTAAAGTGTTTTTATAAGAATGCCCTTTTTAATTTCTCCTTGGGAAGTCCTTTTTGCTTAGGAATCCGTAAAAAAAGAAGCAGTCGCAAATAGATGTTTAAGTGCCTTCGTAATGCATTAGGAAGGCAAAGGGGGTTGGCTCATGATTACGCTCAGCAGGCCAAGAAGGATTGGTTGGTGCAGGAGATAGATATAGAGGGAATACCGTCCCAAAACAGGCAGGAAGCGGTGTCTGGGACGAAAAGGGAGCAAGCTTTTTTTGTCTTTATAGAAAAGCTTGCCCAAGGCAGCCCCCCATAAAAAAACACCAAACCAAGGGATCAAAGGGTAAAAATCAGCCGAAACAAATCCGGGGGCAGTCAATCCCAAAGGAAATAAATAGGGATTTACGGTCTGTATGATTTGGACCGCAGGTCCTAGGGCTATGATGACCGCCCCGAGAACGATGAGCAGCCCCGGATGTTGTTTTTGTAAAAAGAAATACAACATCATGCTTGTTCCCATGAAATGAAGGATGCCGAATTTGATGTAAGCCTGGGGATCAAACAGATAAGTGGCCGCGGTGATGATGAGTCCATACAAAAATACTGAGCGGCCGCGACGCACATTGTTTTTGCTGAAAGTACTGCTGACCCCGGCGGTGAGCATAAAAGTGATCGCCGCTGTTCTGGCAATATAAAACCAAAACCCTTGCGTATAAGCGATGGGGAACTGGTAGAAGACTGCTAAGTTATAGACAAAATGGTAGACGATCATAAGCAAAATAGCCAATCCTCTTATGCTGTCTATTTCCCAAAGGCGGTTTCTCATGTTTGCCCTCCGTAAAAACTCTGGTGATGCCCATTATTCAGCAAAGAGAAGGAGAGCTCCTTCAAAAACAGTCAAATTTCAAAGCCTTGAGGAAAAGCAAATCAAAAAAGAGTTAAAAAAAAAGCAGAGAAATGCTTTCTTTTAACTTGATAAGAGGAACAATAGGTACTAAAATACCGATAACAGTCTCTAAGAAATAATTCTTTGGCTGCCAAGGGAAAAAATCAACAAAAAACAGGTATTTATCATCCGGCCGCGCCCTATTTTTATGAAAAGGATATGAAAAGATAACCATTAAGGGCAGCATCGAGAAATTGAAGGTATCATGAAACACTTTTTATCATGATTCTAATCAAAAGCAGCAGCTTCATGGTTTTGGCTAGATAATAGACAGACTAGGCCTTGGGCTTAGTAAAAAAGCATTATCTTTAGAGAAGGGTTGAATGCTTTGAAAAAAGCAAACCAAACAGTCAATTTCATGAATCAGTATAAGGAGAAACGAGAACACACAGCGAAGCTAAAAAATGCCGGATAGGACATTTTTTTTACAAAGCTGTCTAATAAGCAGCCTGGGGGAGGGATCGGCATGGAGGGGGCAGTGATGATTAGAAGGATTCTAGATAACTTCCCGGCTGTAGTCGGTGGTTTTATAGCTTTGTATCCATACATGCGCTGGAGAAGGTCTGATTCTAACAGGTAGGCTGAATTGCCAAAAAACCTATTTTATAAACGGTACTTCATGGGATGTAAGGTAGCAGCCGGTTCGGATATGACTTCGGCCCATTTCAACCCGTTCATCGGCATAAATGCCGATGCTGCACGAAAAACATCTAAAACATAAATTTAAGAGAATAAGAAAAAGTCAGTTGAAGGGGC
The DNA here is from genome assembly GCA_007132905.1 of Candidatus Sumerlaeota bacterium. GTDB lineage: Bacteria > Bacillota > SLNR01 > SLNR01 > SLNR01 > SLNR01. The sequence goes on from SLNR01000111.1 coordinate 18,237, forward strand.
TTATTTGGGCCAAATGGGAACTATTATGAGATCATGAGAAAAAGGGAAATGAGTCGACATAGCCATTTTAACTTCAAAGATGTACATACTTTCCAGAAGACGAAGTAAAAAAGGCGCGAATGACCATGGTGGGCAATGAAGTGGTGTTCAAGAGAAAAGGGTGGAAGTAAGTTGAAGAAGAGCGATGCTTCCGGGCCGCTCTGTTTTTGGTAAAAAGATGTTCTTTTTTAGAGGATTTACCAGAGAGAAATGAGAAGAAAGGATAGTAAAACAGGCTTAAAGGGGGAAGCATCATGCTGAAATTTTACTGTTTTCCTACTTGAAACACCTGCCGTAAAGCCATGGCATGGCTGAAAGAAAATGAGGTCGAACACGAATACAGGGATATCTTAAAAGAGCCTCCTGATCAAGAGGAGCTTGCCAAACTAGCAGCCCTTCGGGATACGACCGTAGTCGGGCTGTTAAATCCTAGAAGCGCCGGGTTAAAATCTCTCGAAGTGGACCTGCGGTCGATGGACGAAGCACAAGCGGCCAAAATCATTAAAGGTAATCCCAAAACAATGTTCCGTCCGCTTTTGACGGACGGGAAAACATTAATCGTCGGGTTTAAGCCAAAAGAGTACGAAAAGCTGATCAAAGGGTAAGCGGCGGGGGAGAAAACCCCGCTTTTCTATGCAGCGGAAAAAATGCGGACAAAAACCTGCAGGAAGCAGTGGCAGCGAGTTTATTTTTTTAACAAAAAAGAGAAAGAAAGCGGAGGATGGATGAGCAGCATGGCAGAAAAGGATCTCTATCGTACCTATTCGTCCTACTTGAAGGAGAAGTACCAAAAAAAAGTGCATAAGATTCCCATCAATTTGCCGGTGACTTGCCCCAATCGAGACGGCACCCTTGGCACGGAAGGCTGTATCTACTGCGGGGAGGAAGGGGCCGGTTTCGAAAATTTACCTTCGACTATGACGGTAGCAGAACAGATAGAGACCAATTTACCTCGGATGAAAAAAAAGTTTAAAGCCGGGGCCTTTATTGCATACTTCCAAAACTTTACAAACACCTATCTTCCTTTGGAGCAGTTTGCTAACTACGTGGAGACCGCTGCCTGTTTTGACGAGATTGTGGAAGTAGCCATATCTACCCGCCCCGACTGCATTCATGACAAATGGCTTCACTACCTCAGTGAATTTCAAGAGCGTACGGGTATTCATATTACGCTGGAATTGGGACTTCAAACAGTTAATTATCATACTTTAAAAACCATTAAAAGAGGGCACACTCTAGCGGAGTTTGTGGATGCGGTACTTAGAATTCGTCCTTTTCATTTTGATATCTGTACCCATCTGATTCTCAATCTTCCCGGAGATACCCTTTTGGACAGTCAAGAAGCTTCAAAATTGCTGTCAGTGCTCGAAGTAGACCAAGTTAAGCTTCATTCTTTGTACATCGTTCCCGATACCGAGCTGGAGAGAATGTTTCAAGAAGATGAATTTTCGATGATCTCCTTAGAAGAGTATGTGAGGCGAGTGGTGATTTTTTTAGAGTATTTAGATCCAGATATGGTGGTGCAGCGTTTGGTCAGTCGAATGCCGGAAGGGTCTTCGGTTTGGAATAATTGGGGCATGAGCTGGTGGAAAATTGTGCAGAGAATAGAGGCTGAAATGAGAAACCAAGGCTCATATCAGGGAAGAAAGTTTCATTACCGTCACGGTCCGGCCCTGAGGCCTTTTTTAACAGAAGACTGAGAAAGAAGGCATTGATGGTAAAGCGAAAAGAAGGCACGGTAGAGGTTACTCATTTCCATTCTGTCATCGGACAGAATGGAAATGAACAGCTCCTCCTTGGTCGGCACGGAGTATCTTTTTTTTGGACACGAGTATCAAGAGCAGACTGCACGGATCTTATTTGATACGGATCATATGAAACGACAGTTTTTGCGAGTAGGAAGGAGACGGGTATATATAGATCCGTTTGGTCGTCAGCTTTTTCCAAGCGGACGGCAGTCGCCAGGTAAAAGAAAAGGGAGGCTGCTTTTTCTTTTACCGCGCTCCCCTTATGCCGGGGGGGGTCTGGCTTTTTCGGGAGAGATCCCCAGAAAGCGGGATTTTGAGATACTGAAAGCGGCAAGCCTTTACACCATATAAGAGGGAGAGGTCGTCAAAGATCTCAGCAATGATGATGCGGATCCTTTTTTGAGTATCCCTGAGGGCTGGTCGTGATTGCAGGCTGTGTCCACGCGGGGATTATCAATACCCTCGGCTATGATTGCCATCTGAGTGGTCAAAGTCAAATCCGTATAGTAGGGAACGGCTTTCACCTACAGACAGCAGGGCAGAGAAGAATAGAAAAAACGGCCTCTGCGTTGGATGAGATGGCGATTGAGCGATTTGTATCAGGTCATTTTACCGACAGCAAGGCCGAGAGCTATTTTAGGGAAACTCTTTAGGTCTGTATGGTTCATTTTACTGGGGTTTTAACTTTCCTGTTTTGATTGATCAGATGTTGAAGGGATGATGAGTATGTTATATATCAGCACCAGGGGAAAAGGAGAGGGGGTATCCGCCTCGCAGGCAGTACTATCAAGTTTAGCCGGCGACGGTGGTCTATATGTTCCCAAAGTTATTCCCACTTTTTCATATAGCCGCATCCAAAGCATGCAGCACAAACCCTATGAAGAGCAGGCTTATCAAGTGATAGCTCCCTATCTGCAAGATATGGGAGAAAAAGATCTCAAAGAATCGCTAGCTCGTGCCTACCGGCCGGGAAAATTCTCAGACCCTAACATTGCTCCTCTGAAAAAAGCAAAAGAGAATTTGTTTGTGCTAGAACTGTGGCACGGACCAACGGCAGCTTTTAAAGATATGGCTCTTCAGCTGCTTCCTCATTTAATGAACTCGGCCAAGAAAAAGGAAGGAGAGAAAAGACAGAGTCTGATTTTGGTGGCAACATCAGGAGATACGGGCAAAGCGGCCTTAGAAGGTTTTAAAGATGTGGAGAAAACCAGGGTCTTGGTTTTCTTCCCTGAAGATGGGGTAAGTGAATTGCAAAAACGGCAGATGGTAAGTCAAAAAGGAGATAATGTAAGAGTCATTGGGGTAAAAGGAAATTTTGATGATGCTCAAAAAGGGGTAAAAAAGATTTTTTCTGATCCCTCTCTCGGGGGAATCATGGAACAAGCCGGGTATATGTTTTCTTCGGCGAATTCGATCAACTGGGGAAGGCTCATGCCCCAGATGGTATACTACTTTACAGCCTACGCTCAACTCTTGCGACAAGGTGCGATTCGTGATGGAGAAACCTTCAATGTGGTGGTTCCCACGGGGAATTTTGGAAATATATTGGCCGGCTACTATGCTAGAAAAATGGGCCTTCCCATTCATCGTTTGATTTGTGCCTCCAATGCGAATCGTGTTCTAGCAGACTTTATCAATACGGGAAAGTACGATATCCGCAGAGATTTCATAAAAACAATGTCTCCTTCTATGGATATTTTAGTGTCCAGCAACTTAGAACGACTGCTGTACGATATTTCAGAACAAGATGCTGAGGAAGTTTCAGATTGGATGAGTTCGCTGCAGAGAAAGCGGCATTATCAAATAGGAGGCGATATGCTAAAAAAGATCCAGCGGACTTTCTATGGTGGTTGTGCAGATGAAGAGGACACCCGAAAAGCTATTCGTGAACTCTTTGCCAAAACCGGTTATCTCATGGATCCGCACACGGCCGTGGGATACCACGTGTATCAAGACTATGTGAAAGATTGCGGAAATGAACGCTGCACGGTGTTGCTTTCGACGGCAAGTCCTTTTAAATTCCCTGCCAGCGTAATGAAGGCGCTAAAACCAGACGGAATATTTTGCAGAAAGGATGAGTTTGCTTTGCTCAAAGAACTTAGAAATGAAAGCAAACAGGAAATTCCGCTTAATCTGCTTTCTTTAGAGGAGCGTCAAGTTTTACATGATCAGACTTGCTCACCGGATAACATGGGGGAAATGGTCAGAGAGCTGCTGGTGGATAACAATGAGTAGCGATATAAAAATCAAAAGACTTACAAGCACCGAAGATCCGCAATTTAGGCGTGCGCTGGCTATATACAAACAGGGATTTGAGCCCCTGGAAAGATTAGAAGACGAGCGGCTGAAGGTCTTGGTCAACAAAGGTTTCTATCAGATATGGCTGGCTTTGGATGAAGATGATACAGTGCTGGGCATGGGGATAATGGTGAAGGCCAAAGGGGATCCTTTTGCGTGGTTGGAGTTTATGGCGGTGGATGAGGATTTGCGAAGCCGGGGGATAGGGAGCCGGTTGATGGAGTTTTTTATCGATCAAGCAGAAGATCGAGAAGGCTTGCTGCTGGAAGTACAAATACCGCACCAAGCCAAAGATCCTGAAGAAAGGCATATAAGAAACCGGCGTATTGCTTTTTATCAAAGGCACGGGCTCTTACTCCTCGATCATATCCCTTATCAAATGAAAACCGCCGAAGGCGGGGTTTCCATGTATCTGATGCACCGCCCCCAATCAGGTTTTTCGCCTTTGACAGGAAAGACATTAGAAGATACGGTAAGATTTTCGATAAAAAAGCGCAGAGAAGGATACGGAGAGCATAAAGAACACATGGCATAAAAAAAGGGCTTTAAGGCCCTTTTTTATGCGTTTTTAGTCTTCTGCCAGTTCGGCTTCCAGATAGTCAATGAATTGGCGGGCGGTTCTGCCGGAACGGGCATTTTGCCAGAGTTCCCATTTAAGAGCTCTTTTCTTAAGAACGGTCGGGTCGATATCTAGTCCTCTCTTGCGGGCAAGACCCGCCACTATCTCCAGGTATGTCTGCTGGTCGGGGCTGGTGAAAGTCACGGTGATTCCAAAACGGTCGGCCAGCGACAGTTTTTCCTGGGTCGTATCTTGCTGGTGCACTTCGTCTTCTCCGGCTTGTTTTCGCGGTACGCCTCTTTCCTCGAAGCGTTCTTTGATAAGATGGCGCCGGTTGGAAGTAGCGTAAATCACCACATTAGGAGGCCTGACTTCCAGTCCCCCTTCCAACACAGCCTTGAGATCCTTGTAGTTTAACTCGCTGTCTTCAAAGGAAAGGTCATCGACAAACAAAATGAACCGCTGCGGGTAGTTCTTAATGAATGAGATAATTTGGGGAAAATCCTGCAGGTGCTGTCGAGATACTTCAATCAGGCGAAGTCCCGAATGGCAATAGGCGTTGAGGATGGCCTTGACAGTGGACGATTTTCCGGTGCCTCGATCACCATATAAAAGGACATTGTTCGCTGAGTAGCCCTTAAGGAATTTTTCTGTGTTGCTGATTATTTCCTCTCTTGCTAAATCATAGCCGATCAGATCTTCTAACTGAACCAAATCAGGACGAAAGATACCCTTTAGCGGAGAACCGTTTTTAGCGGGTGCCCAACGAAAGGCTTTAAAGCGGCCAAACAGGCTTGTCCCAGCCTTCCTGTAATAGGCGGCCAAAGGAGGCAGCAGATGCTGCCATGAAGTTTCTTTCTGCATAGTCTCTTTCATTTCTTGGCGAAGCGAGGCTTGAAATGATTCCTCGCCATGAGGGAAGGGGGCAAAATCCTGCCACTGATCCACTGTGCCGGGGGGGATTTCGTCATCTATATCCCAAAGAAGGGCCTGGCGAAACAATATCCGGTCGAGATGATAGAGGGTTTGAAGAGCAAGCAGGTCATTTCGGGCGGCATCTTGAAGTGCCGGACTGAGAAAAGACCAAGACTGCCCGCCGGCTTTTAAAGTAAAAGGGTTTTCATCTTCTAATATCAAATCGGCCAGATGATTCTGCCAGGCACAGCCCACGATCGATTCCCGGGAATATTCCGCTTTTTGGGCGAGCATTCCCAGGAACTGATGGTATAAAGATACACCGGTTCCGACGACCAGTCGGTCTTTTAAAAAAGAGTCGATCGCTTCGTGTAACTTTAAAACAACGGGATCCTTTCGCAGGTTTCGGTAAAGAATCAGCCGGTTGAGTGCTGATAGCATCTCTTGAAAATGGGGGTGGGGATCAAAAACATGGTGTTTCATTATGAATTCCTCCTTGACAAGTCTACTTAATCTTCTCTTTTCGCGTTAATATTCCTCCTGCCGGAAGGCTCTCGGGCGCAGGAGGAAATGTCTTAAAAATGAAGAAAACATTATATACACAATAAGTATTATGGGAGGAATCGCTGTGAGTAATATCTTGGTTGCTACCGGAAGTCCGCGAAAAGGCGGAAACACGGAACTGTTAATGGACGAGGCTTTGCGCGGAGCTGCAGAAGCCGGGGCAGAAACAGAAAAAATATTTATAGACGATCTTGACATTAAGCCCTGCAAAGGATGTGGAGCTTGTTTACGGGATGAGGTGGAATGGTGTGCTCAAGAAGACGACATGATCGATCTTTATCCCAAAATTCTCCTGGCGGATGGAATTATGCTGGGAACGCCCATCTACTGGTGGGGGCCGTCGGCTCAGTTAAAACTGTTTTTTGATCGCTGGTATGCCCTTATGGGGAAACATCGGGATAAGATGAAAGGCAAGAAGACAGCTTTGATTTGCGCCATGGGGGATACCAACCCCAAAACAGCGCGCCACACGACGGGGATGTTTCAGGATGTTTTTTCTTATCTAAGCATGCCGATGTCGGGTGAAATGGTTGTCACGGCCCATGAAAAGGGAGAGGTTAGTAAAAATAA
>SLNR01000021.1 GCA_007132905.1 Candidatus Sumerlaeota bacterium
CGGGGCTGGCCGCGATTATGGCAGGACTGTCTTTTTTTACTTTCACGGTGGGACTGGCCAAACCCGCCTACTATTTTACCGAAAAGGGTTTGGTCATCATCAACTGGTATCCGCCGTTTATGAACCGAAATATGGGGTTTTTCCGGTGGGAAGTGTTTAATAAATTTGCGGCCGACGAAAACGGAGTGGTGTTGGCGGGGAAAAAAGTCATCCCCGTCGTATGTGAAGAAAAGGATGCCAAAAAAGTCATCCGGTTTGTCAAGAAAAAGGTCGAAGAAGCAGACTTGACAGAAAAGGACGAGAAAGAACAGCCCCGGGAGCCTTCCTAAGCGAAAAATCCCGTATGTATAGCAAAAAGCCCGGATGTGCTCCGGGCTTTTGTCAAGGGTTAAGATGGATCTTTTAACTGAATGGCTTTGGTGGGGCATTTTTCCTGACAGCAAAAACAGACGATGCATTTATCTTTTTCCACCACCGGATAATCCGGCATGGAAATGGCTTCGGCGGGACATTCTTCTTCGCAGGTACCGCAGCGGGTGCAGAGGTTTTTGTCCACTTCAGGACGTTTGGCTCTCAGTTTTTTCCAAAAGTCGGACGGGCCTCCCTCTTGCGGGCGAAGGTATCCTTCGGGCAGTTTAAAATCTTCGACGACTTTAAGTTGTCCGTCAATGTGGATCCGGTCAAGATCTTTTTCCCCAAAACGTCTTTCATGGCCGATTTCGGTGGACCGTATCAGTCCGGGCTCAAAGTTCATGATGGTTCCGATCACCGCATCAACGGCCACCATATCCGTTCCGGCCAAAAGGATGCCTAACCGGCGCAGATCTTCTGAGAACGGTCCGTCGCCTTCCATGGTTAAAATTCCGTCCACGATGGCTAAATCCGGCGGACGAATGGAAAAGACATCCAAAAGGGCTTTGGGAAAATCATAGGGATTGCCGGCCGTAAAATGAAGATTGGCTTTTTGAGCCCCCGGCAAATACCCGTAGCAGTTTTTTATGGCCCCGGAAAGACCGGTGAGTCCGTGGGTTTTAAATTTTGGGAGATTGATGATATAATCGGCTTCTAAAATGGCTTCTGAAACCACCGGCCGGGGAAGGTACTCAGAGTCTAACTGCAGCTCCCGGACGCGGCTGCCTAGATTTTCGTAATACTCACCGGCGGTTTCTAAAAGTCCGGTGCCCCGAAAAGATTCTTCATTGTCGCCGTAGCCGGAAGCCCCCGGGTTATCGCCGACGATGATTTGGGAGGGCTGTCTTGTCTTGACCGCTTTGATTACGGCAGCAAGGACCGCCGGATGGGTAGTGACGCCTTCCTCGGGAGAAGATCCCCTGAGAACATTGGGTTTGATGAGTACTTTTTTCCCTTGCAAATCCGGATTATAATGAGAAAAAATCTCATTAATCACTTCTTGACAGGTCTCATACTTAGCCGAGCGAATCATGATAGTGGGCTGCACTTGTTTCACCCTTTCTTTAGAAATAAAAATTTGGTTGACATGATCATTTTCGCGGTCCAGAGGGGGTTTTCCTTTCTCCGGGCGGCGCAGAAAGGAGTTTTGTTGTGGAATTCTTTCAATGTCGGGCTTTGCCCAACGGGGTGATTTTGTGTGTCTATCCCACCCAAAAATTCAAAGAAACCAGAATGGAGTTGTACCTTCATCAAAATCTTGACCGGCAGACAACCAAAACGGCGATATTGCCCCAGATTTTGCAAAGGGGAACAAAAAAACACCCCACCATGAAGGCCATGGAAAGAGGACTGTCGGATCTTTATGGTGCAGTTATTTTTAACAGGCTTTTTAAAAAAGGGGAAAGGCACTTTATGGGTCTTTCCATGAGTGTCCCCTCTGAGCCGTATCTTAGAAAACCTGAGCCCATGTTAGAGAAGAATCTAGCTTTTTTCGCCGATCTTTTTATCTCTCCCCGGTTAGAAGAAGGACGGTTTTTAAAAGAGTATACGATCCAGGAAAAAAAGGCCTTAGAAGAAAGATTGGAAAGCATTTACAACGACAAACAAGCTTATGCTTACAAGCGCTGTATAGAAAACATGTGTGCAGACGAAGAATACCGGCGCCACCCTTACGGAAGCAGCGAAGATATCGAGGCTCTTGATGAGGAGATCCTCACCACCTATTATCAGACGGTCAAAAAGGAAAACCCGGTGGAAATCTATGTGTTGGGCGATGTGGATCCGGAAAAAATATATCAAATCTGCTGCCGTGTCTTTGCCTATCCCAGAGACGGACGGGCGGTTTTACAACCCACCGTCAATCAAGAGGCCCCTTTGGTGCCTAAAGAAGTGGTGGAATACGAGCCGGTCAAACAAGGAAAGCTCATCATTGGCTGCAGGACAAAATTCACCGCCAGAGACCCCGAATATTTTGCGCTTATGATGTACAATCAAATTCTCGGCGGTGGGGGGCATTCCAAACTGTTCGCTGAGGTACGGGAAAAAGCCAGTCTTGCCTATTATGCCTCTTCCAGCCTTGAAACCGGGAAAGGACTGTTGATGATTCAGGCGGGCATTGATACCCAAGATGAGCATAAAGCCAAAGACATCATTGACCGCCAGCTTTTGGACATGGCAGAAGGGAAAATCACGGATCAAGAGTGGCAGATGGCCAGGGAGACCCTTTTAGAATCCCTTGACAAACTAGGAGATCAGCCGGGTTCACTCATTCAGCTTTCCCTTAACAATCGACTTTATCAGCGAACAGAAACGCTAGCCGAAATCAAGGAAAAAGTCCAAAGCCTTTCCAGAGAAGAAGTCATCTACACGGCCCGAGAAGTTAAAAAGGATACCGTGTATTTCCTGACAGAACCGAAGGGAGGGGAAAAGGGTCATGAACATGGAAATAATGGATCATCCGCGTCTTAAAGAAACCGTGCATCGGATACAGTTAGGCAGCGGACTGGAGGTGCTTGTGATACCAAAGCCTGAATTCAGCGAAAAATACGGGGCTTTGTCCACCCGGTTTGGTTCAGTGGACAACCGTTTTCGATTAAGTTCTGAAGAGCAAGAGCAGAGCATCCCGGACGGCATGGCCCATTTTTTAGAACATACCCTCTTTGAAAAGAAAGACGGCAATATCTCCGAGCGATTTTCCGAGCGGGGGGCCTATCACAATGCTTATACTTCCCATATATCCACCGCTTATCATTTTTCTTGTTCCCGCCGGTTTGAAGAAAATCTTCATACCCTTATGGAACTGGTGTTTTGTCCGTATTTCACCGAGGCGATGGTCAATAAAGAAAAAGGCATCATCAATCAGGAGATCAGCATGTACGACGATTTGCCCCAATGGCAGGTCTATCAAAATTTATTGGCAGGACTGTATCATCAACACCCCGTACGCATCAATATTGCCGGGAGCCACCAGGCTATAGCGGGCATCACTCCCGAGATCCTTACCAACTGCCACCGCCTGTTTTATCAGCCGCAAAACATGGTCTTGGCGGCCGCGGGGGATATAGATCCCGAAAAGACAGCCAAAACAGCCGAAAACTGGCTAAAAGAGCATGGGATTAAGCAGCGCTTACAAATACAACGGATCTACCCGAAAGAGCCCTCATCGATCTTGCGCCGCGAAGTCAAAGCAACATTGCCGGTACCTCGACCGCTGGTACTCATCGGCTTTAAAGAGAGCGATCCTCCGGCAAACGGCGAAGAGATGATCAAAAGGGAAGTCATGTATGATCTTGTCTTAGAAGGACTGTTCGGCAAAGGCTCTGATTTTTTTGAAGACTTATACACCCGGGGAATCATCAGCGCACCCGTTGATACAGAGTATTCGGGCTATTTCCATTACGGGCTGGCGATGGTCGGGACAGAAACAGACGACCCGGGCGCTTTTATAGATCAAGTAGAAAAGACCCTTAGCAAAGCGAAACAAGAAGGTCTGCCGGTTGATGTGTTCAAGGCGGCCAAACGCAAATTTTTGGGTGGTTTTATTTTGGCTCACGACCATCTTGATCGGTTGGCTCAGGCCCATATCAGCGCCTATCACCGAGACGGCCTGTTCTTTGATTACGAACGATGCCTGGACAACATGACTGTCGAGGCGATCGATGAGTGGATCACCACTTGCTTTTTGGAAGAGCAAAAAGCATTATCCATCGTCGAACCGGTGAAAGCAAAAAGGAAATAGCCCAAATAAAGAAGGAACTGCCTTTTCTTTGTGGAAAAAAAGAACATAAGAGCCAAGGAGGATCGGAAAGCCGATCCTTATCGCATTTGCTTCAACTTAGAAGGAAAAGGGAGGGATCGTCAATGAAACGCAGGTTTACAAAAGGTTTTGCGCTGGGAGTCATCTGTATCCTAGTCATCGTTTTGGGGATGGGAACCACTTTGGCGGCAGATCATCAGATCAACCGTTTTGCCGGGGCCAACCGATACGAGACTTCGGCGCTGATGTCTGACTACCGTTTTGAAAGCGCTGATACTGTCGTGATCGCCCGGGGAGATGTGGAGGGTGATTATGCCGATGCCCTGGCCGGATCCTATTTGGCCGGAGTCTTGGAGGCACCGCTGCTTTTGACCCATCCAACCATTTTCTACGGTGTGATTGAAGACGAAATCGACCGTCTGGGCGCCACGAAGGCCTATATCCTCGGCGGAGAAATGGCCGTGGCTTCTTCCATAGAGGATGCTTTGGTCGCTATGGGTTTGGAGACCGAGCGGCTTGCCGGGGCGCGCCGGGACGAAACGGCGAAAGAAATTGTTCTGTACGCGAAAGAGTCAGTGGTGAATGGACCGACCTACTTATTTGTCGTCAACAGAGAAGCCACCGCGGATGCGCTGGCAGCGGGATCCGCCGCTTATTACAGTCACATACCGATTTTGCTGACCTACACGGACTTTGTCCCTCAAGCGACCGAAGAGGCTTTGGCGGAACTGGAGTTGGATGTGGTAATTATCGGCGGAACCAGCGTGGTCAGCGATGCGGTGTATGCTGAACTGGAGGCGCAACTGCGCATTGCCGGGGACAACCGCTACCAAACCAGCGTACTTGTGGCTCAGGTCGGCCTGGCAGAAGGAGCCTTTGCCGACGACAATACCTATATGCTCGTTAGGGGAGCCGATGCCAACCTGGCGGACGGGATCAGTGCGGTTTCTTTTGGACTGCCGATCATCTATGTTTTAGAAGATACCATTCCAACGACGGCGGCTGTTTATTTTGAAGAAGTTATAGACGGATTTACCCACTTTTATATTGCCGGCGGAACGGCGGCGATTGCCGAAAGCGTGGCGGAGGCAATCGAGGAGGCCCTGATGACGATCGCCCCCAAAATCGGCTGGGCTTATATCGAAGATGTGGACGAAACAATAAAGATCTATGCGGCGATCGACAATGAAGATAATGAAGTAGTGTTGTCGCTTGGTGATGATGTTGATGTCCAATACGATCACGGGGATGCTCTCTTGAGCAGGTCGGCCAATGTGACGGTCAGCGGCACCAAAGACGGCGCCTACGATCTTCCTTCTCCGGGCTTGAATGTAACACCGGAGTGCGACTTTGTCGAGATCATCGTGGACTTGTATGGCGATGAAGGCGAGCCCGGGGTAAACGGTCAGGTCCTGCTGGAAAACTCCGGCACAGAAGTGACCTTCACTTGTCCGGATGATCCTGATCTGTATCGTACTTACACCATCATTGTGACGGATCTAATCTAAAAGCTATAAAACATTTCAAAAAAAGCCCTCATTGTGTAGGTGAGGGCTTTTTTTTGTTGAAATGAGAAGGGAAAAGCAAATACTCTGAAACAAGATTGGAAATAAGACCAAATGCAAACAATAAGAAGTGCCTACGAGAAATCGCCGCAAGGATTTTAAATGTCGTAACGATGAGCAAAATAGTAGCAGAGATCGAAAAAGAGATATATAAAGCAAAAGAGGGAAAAGAGATTTGTTTCTTCTTGATGGAATATGATATAATGGCGTCGGTACCAATATAGGTGTAGGAGTGTGGTTGAATGGATTCGGGTGATCCTTGGCAATTGGTTATTTTGTTTGTAATGCTTCTTTTCTCCGTCTTTTTTTCCAGTTCCGAGACAGCGGTGACGGCTGTCAACCGCCTGCGTTTGCGGGCCTTATCAGAAGAGAACAACCGGCGGGCGAAGATGGTCTTAGCCCTTCTTGAGACCCCCAACCGTCTGTTGGGAACTATTTTAGTGGGGAACAACATTGTCAACATTGTGGCGACCACCGTCGGAACGGCGCTGGCCATCCGTTACTGGGGGCCGGAGCGGGGTCTGTTGGTGGCTACTTTATCTTTGACCCTGATCATCTTGATCTTTTGCGAGATAACCCCAAAAGTGTTTTCGGCCGCCAATGCCGAAACGGTCTCCCTTTTGATTGCAAGACCCTTGTCGGCTGTAGTGGTCCTTTTAGACCCGGTAGCGAGGGTGTTTACGGAGATTACCAGCGGACTGCTTCGCCTTGCCGGGAAAAAGCCGGCTTCTCCTGTGCAGTTTCTCACCGAAGAGGAACTGCGAACCATGGTGAATGTGGGTCAGGAAGAAGGGCTTTTGGAAACAGAAGAAAAGGAAATGATTCACAATATCTTTGAGTTTTCCGACACCTATGCAAAAGAAGTCATGATTCCCCGGACGGATATGGTGGCGGTCAGTGCAGAAGACAGTTTTGAGGAATTGTCTCGTGTGATCCAAAACGAGCAGTTCTCCCGTATTCCTGTTTATGAAGGGTCGGTTGACAGTATTGTCGGCGTAATCTACGTAAAAGACTTGTTCGGCATTTCCGATGAGGAAAAAGAGCATTTTTCGATCAAAAACCACCTCCGTGACGCGTACTTTATTCCGGAGATGAAACGGATCGGAAACCTCTTTGAAGAGATGAGGGCGAGAAAGATCCACATGGCCGTCGTCTTAGACGAATACGGCGGCACGGCGGGACTGGTGACCATTGAGGATTTGGTCGAAGAGATTGTCGGTGATATCTCTGATGAATACGATCAGGAAATAGCCCCTTTGGTGATCAATATTGACGAGGATACTTCCAGTGTGGATGCCTCCATACGAATGGATGAAGTAAACGAGATGATGGACACTGACCTACCCGAAGAGGAAGCAGATACCATCGGCGGCTTTGTGCTGACCCGCCTGGAAAGAATCCCCGAGGAAGGGGAACGCTTTACCTGGGAAGGGATCGAATTTTATATTGACAAGATGGACGGACGGCGTATCATACGAGTGACATTGAAAAAAGAGAACGGGGAAGAAAAAGAAGAAAACAGCCGGGGCGAAACATAAGCTCCGTTTTTTTTTATGCAAAAAGCAGGTTATCGGCTAAAGAAAGAGAATAGGCAAAGAATTCAAAGCAAAAGGAGGTAAAAATCATGATCGTCACCATGTTGGGGACCGCCCAGGACGGGGGTGTTCCTCATGTCAACTGCCGTTGCGCTGCCTGCTGTGAAGCAGATCGCCACCCCTCAAAAAAACGACTGGCCCCGTCGGTCGGTCTTTACGATAGAAAAAGCGGTGATGTCTACTTGATCGATGCTTCCCCTCATTTTGATATACAGCTTAGAAACCTATTGAAGAGGGTGGGCGACCACCGACAGCCGGGCCGGCCGCTTTTAGACGGTATTTTTTTAACCCACGCTCATTTCGGTCATTACTGGGGCCTGGGTTTTTTGGGAAAGGAAGCAGCCTCTCCCCAAAAACTACCCGTGTATGCAACAGAGGAGTTAGGTGATTTTTTGGCCGCCAACCGACCTTTTAAAGACAGCATCGACAGAGAAAACCTGCTGATACGCACCATGGAGCCGGGAAAAGCCATTTCATTGACGAAAGGGACGGCTATCACCCCATTTTCGGTAGAACACAGAAAAGATGTAACCGATACGGTGGGCTTTGTGATCAAAGGCCCGCAAAAGACTCTTTTGTATGTTCCGGATATGGATGATTTAGTACCGGAGGTGGTGAACCGAATGAAACAGGTAGAGGTGGCGGTGATCGACGGCTGTTTTTACTCTCATGACGAACTTCCCCACCGAAACATCAAGGAAGTGCCTCATCCTTTTATTCCGGATATGATGGAGACTTTACAGGAGATCTCGAAAAATACCCGGATTGTGTTTACCCATTTTAATCACAGCAATTATGTATTAAGACCCGACAGCCCGGAAAAAAAGGAAGTGCTGAGCAGGGGGTTTCATCTAGCAAAAGACGGGGACGAATTTGCTTTGTAGAAGAAAAAAGCAGCCGACTTAAAAGACCCTTGTAAAAGGGTTTTTTTAATAGTAAAAACGGGCTCGGTTGGTCAAAAATGATCCGCCAGGTAAAAGATGTTGAAAAAAATACGTTTGGCTGGATTGGTTTGATCCCGGTAGTATTCAGGTGAACATAGTCATTTCTGCTTTTTTTATCATAATGGGGTGTACCGGCGGGCCCGAAGCAATACAGTCGAAAAAAAAAGGTATATAAAAATATTTATTGCGCATTATTCGGAAAAATCATGCAAAGCATTCTGAATTTTCCTCAATATTTTATAAAGCTGATCCATATTTGTGAATGATAAACCGTAATTTCAATATTCCTGCTAAATTGTACTAAAGGCTGATGAATTTTTACAAGGGCATCAGCCTGCCGAGGCAGCAAAATGACAGAGTATGAACTGTGTTCATCAGGTAAATTGTATTCGGCGATTAAAAAGATGAATTCGTCACCTTGAAAAGCGCAGAAAAAAGATAAAAGAGAGGGAAAATGAAACGCCAGGCTGCAGGCCGGTGGTAGGCGCTTTAGCCGGGTGCTGTCAGCGAAGAGGCAGTCAAAGAAAATCCAAAAAGCACCAAGCGTCCTAAAAAAAATAGGGATTGAAGCGGTGATGATCACCAAAGACAACCCAGAAACTGCCCAAGCCATCAAAAAAGAAGTAGGAATCGGGCGGTTACTAGTAGAAGTTATGCCGCAGGATAAAGCAGAAAAAGTAGAGAAACTAAAAATAGAAGGAAAAGTCGTCGCGCTGGTGGGCGACGGCAGCAACGATGCCCGGGCTTCGGCGACGGCCGGTAGGACGATGGCCCTCGCTTCGTGACGGATGCAGCCTGCAAAACAGGCGCCGCCTTAATGAGCGGGGCTTGTCGGAAAATTTCGCCACCATCCGGCTGAGAAGAAAAACCAGGTGCACAGTAAACAAAATCTTTTTTGGGCTTTTTCTATAATTTTTTAAGGATTTACTCAGACGCGCCGGGTCTGTGAAACCTCATAATAGCGGGAGCGGCTAAGGCGTTTGTTTTGTGTCTATCGGGAAAAATTCCCTGTCATTGACAGGATAAAACCAAGCAGGTGCAATACACGATCACAGCCAATAACCAAAACGAAAGAATAAGAAAGAGGAGGTGGCATTATGGTAGGCGGAAAGCAAGAACAAAGTTTTTCAGTAGAAGGCATGACTTGCCAACACTGCGTACAGTCAGTCAAAAAGGCGGTGTCAGCTTTATCCGGAGTAAGTTTGGTAGAGGTAAATTTAGAGGCGAAAAAGGTAACGGTTTTGTCTGATGACGGGAAAGTTCCGCGTCAAGCAATTGTCCGGGCCATCGAAGAGGCAGGCTATGAGGTCGTTGAATAGTCGGCCGGAGAAAGGAGGCTTAGGATGCTCAGCAAAGAAGAAAAAGAAAGGTATGCACGTCAGCTCATCTTAGAAGAAGTAGGCGAAGAAGGCCAGGAAAAACTAAAAGAAGCTCGGGTACTGATGGTGGGAGCCGGCGGGCTCGGGTCGCCGTGTACTTTTTACTTGGCGGCGGTGGGCGTCGGGACCATCGGCATCGTGGACAGCGATGTGGTGGAGCTTTCCAATCTGCAGAGACAAATTTTGCATCAAACCGAAAGCCTCGGAGAATTAAAAGTCGACTCTGCCGAGAAAACACTGCAGGCGCTAAATCCGGAACTGACCATAGAAAAACACAAAATAAGGCTTGATCAAAACAATGCCAGGGAGATTGTCTCCCGTTACGATGTTATTATCAACGGGGTGGATAATTTTCCTACCCGCTATCTATTAAACGACGCCTGCTACATGGAAAAAAAACCGCTGGTTGAAGGCGGGGTTTTGCGTTTCGACGGGCTGCTAATGACAATTTTGCCGGATGAAGGGCCCTGCTACCGCTGCATTTTCCCCGAGATTCCCGCAGAAGGGTCGGTACCGTCCACATCAGAAGCGGGGCTATTGGGCACGATCCCGGGTATCTGCGGCACCATCCAGGCTACAGAGGCTGTCAAAGTGATTTTGAAAATCGGAGAGACTTTCACCGGCCGGGTCTTGGCTTTTCACGCCCTGAAAGGACATTTTGATGTGATGGAGTGGCCCCAGGAAAAGAGCTGTCCTTTGTGCGGAGAAAACCCGACTATTCAGGTCCCGGGAGAAAAAGGATCCTAAACAGAGGATACTATCAGGGCGGAGAGCCTCCGCCTTTTTTTATGCCAAAAAAAAGATCCCTGTGAGGGATAAAAAAGTCGGCGGGCTATACACCGGCCGAAGCTTCTCTTTTTTTCTGTCTTTTTATTTCGGTGGCTTCCTTGTGCCAGGCGGCCGCTTTTTGGTCCAACTCGGAAGCAATTTTCCCGCCAAGCAGCTCATTTGCTCCCGGATGGGTGGGGACGGCCCCTGTTTTTTTGACCATCTCCCGGAGTGCCCGGGGATTGTCTATAATCGGGCAGGGGGCAAGGTGGTTGGAAGAAAAGGGCTGGCGGTGCTGAAATTCGCAAAAGAGAGGGTTTTTAAGGG
Source organism: Candidatus Sumerlaeota bacterium (assembly GCA_007132905.1). Lineage (GTDB taxonomy): Bacteria > Bacillota > SLNR01 > SLNR01 > SLNR01 > SLNR01. The sequence goes on from SLNR01000021.1 coordinate 10,747, forward strand.
CTTCTTTTAAACTTACCTCGCGGATATTGGTGGTGGAAAAATGGACAAAAGCGCAGGGTTCGACGCCGCCGGAGGCGTTGATGTGCAGATACAGCCGCCCGCCGGCGATGCATCCACCGGGGTGTTCACCGTCGTTCCAAAAGTCAATAATCATGACCGGTTTTTCGCTTCTTAGCTGAGGCACCCGCTCTGCTAAGAAGCGGCGTTGTTTCGCGCTGATCATCAGATCGGTGCTTGGTTTTCGGCCGATGGGCATATAGTGAAAGTTCCAGATATACAAGACCCCTTTTTCCACCAGAAAATCAATGAATTCATCACTGAACAGAATGTCAACATTGTCTTTGGTCGTGGTGAGTGAAGCTCCGAAGAACACACCGCGCTCAGCCAAAAGATCCATGGCCTGCATGATTTTATCAAAAGTGCCTTCGCTCCGGCGGGCGTCCGTTTCTTCCTTAAACCCCTCCAAGCTGAAAGCCAAGGTGAAGTTGGCAGCTTCTTTGAGTCGGTCCGCGGTTTCATCGTCAATCAATGTGCCGTTGGTATAAGCCATAAAACCTACCTCCGGATGTTTTTCTACGATATCCATCAAACCGGGGTAACAGAAAGGTTCACCGCCTGAAAAAATGATCCAGTAAATACCCAGTTTTTTGGCTTCGTCGATCACCCGATGGATTAGGGCAGGCTCTAAGCTTTCTGCCTGGTCGTATTCACCCGCCCAGCAGCCGCTGCATTGAAGATTGCAGCCGGCGGTGGGGTCGATCAAGATGGCATCCGGAACATGCACACCTAGTTCTTCGGCATAAGCTTCGCGCACGGACCGGCCGGTCATGATGGAGTTGGCGGCCCAATTGATCATGAAATTAGAAATCATTTTCGCATTGATGGCAAAACGTCTGGCTTGCGTTGTGATGAGCGGATCCCCCTCTATCCGGTCTCTCAGTCGGCGAATGTTCTCTTTGTGGCCGGGGTAGACGGCTAGTTTCTCGGCAAAAGTTAACAGGCGGGGCAGGTTTTTTTCAGGGTTGGCAGCAATCTGCCGAACAGTCTGTTCCAAGGCAAATTCGGCGGCCATTTTTTTTACCTTGGTGACGGACATGATGACTCCCTCCTTCTTAATAGAATGGGAAAAGAGATGTGCTCAAAAAGAGATCCCCCCTTTGCATCACAAGAACAAGGGTTGTCGTGTTGGTAGAAGGCGCTGTCTAGAGGAAGTCGGTCGTTGTCTGAAAGCTTTGTCCTTTTTTTTAAACACTTTTCATTTTACGATATCATCGTGTTTCTATCTACATTGTACCGCATTGACTCCCAGGATGTCTTCCTTAATCAGGCAAGAACATTCCAAAATGAGACAAATATTTTTGATGGCGAAGAAACTTGGCTAGGAGGGAGCTTTAAAAAGCCAGGAAAGGAAAAACAAGGCGGTAGAAAGGATAACAAGGAGGGTCAGAAAAAGAGAGACAAGACCTAGTCTAAATCCCATGGAGGCTTCTTTTCTGCCGGGGGTGTTAAGATCGGGATGCTGCACAAGATAAGAGCGGCTTATAAGGATGGCGGCCAAAGACAAAGGGAGCACCAAGGTCATAAAGAGGCTGTTGATGCCGATCGCTTTGATGAATCCTCCCAGGACAATCGACAGCCAAAAAGAAGCAAAACTTGCCCTGCCCAACCATAAAGCGACGCGGGCTTGTTTAGGTGTGAGAGCTGGTTTGTCTGCCATAAGCAAGGCCTCCCAGCGATTAAAACCAAGGGGTACCTTTTGCACCTTAAGCTAGAATAACTGTAAATGCTCCGGCCGCAGGAAATGCCGTATGAGCACCCGAAGGGTGCTGGTGAAGGGGATGGCGAGAAGAATGCCGAAAAAACCAAAGAAGCGGGCGCCGGTCAAAACAGCCAAAATGACAATCAAGGGATGGGGATCAAAACGGCGGCCGATGATCAAAGGATTTAGTAGCTGCTGTCCTGTCTGCTGGATGACAAAACTAAGAAATAAAACCGCCAAAGACAGTTCCCAGGAAACAAACGAAGCAATGGTCATGGGAGCCAAAGTGCCCAGCATAGGGCCGAGGTAAGGGACGATATTGGCAAAACCCGCAAACAAGCCCAAAACCGTGGCGTAACGCACTCCGATGAAGGCAAAAGACAAGGAATAGATAAAAGAGAGAATAACGCAGATGATAAACTGGCCTCTGAAAAACTGTCTAAGCACCCGGTGCAAGTCGGTCACGACTTCCTGGGCTTTGATCTTTCCCTGTTTCGAGAAAAGCCCGTAGAACCCGTTTTTGATCTGCTGAGTATCTTTTAGAATATAGAAGGCAAAAACGGGTGTGATGAGAACACTGATGAGGTATCGGTACAAACCGAAAAAGCGCTCAATGAGTGTATTGGCTGTCTCTACCAGGAATAATTCGCCCTGGGTTATTTGTTGGTCAATGATCATCCGCAGGTTTTGAGGGAGAATAATCCGTTCATAGGTGACTTCCAAAGTGCCGATAAAGCGCTGGATCTGCATGGTATAAGCGGGCAGGGTTTCAACAAAACGAAAAATCTGGCCGACGGTAACGGGAATGAGGTAGGCCAAAACCGCTCCGGCTGTTCCAAAGACAAGGATGTACCAAAATAGAATGACCAAAACCCGGTTAATTTTGAATTTGACCACGATATACTCTACCAAAGGCATCATCATGTAGGCAACAATGCCGGCCATGAAAAAAGGCAGGAGGAGATCGCGTATTCTATAGAGAAAGGCAAACAACACAAGACCGACCGCAAACCGAATGAGGGGAATTTTGTAATTGCCCGGAGCAAATTGCAAAGGCGACACTCCTTACATGGACTTTCGCTGTTGTAAAATTTCGTTTTCGACTGGCGCGGACAAGCGAAAATGCTGATAGAATTCTTCCGGGGAATAGTGGATCTTCCGGCCCTGCTTTTCGTCGAAATACCGAAATCCGTACGGATAAAGCCCTTCTTTGTTTAGAGCGGCTAAAAAGACGATGACCTCAATGGTGACTTTTTCTTCGCTTTCTAAGTGAACCGCCGGGAGTTGAAAAGTCTTGCCCCCGTGAGAATAGCGGAAATTTTTAAGCAAAAAACCACCTTCTCTTTTAGTTGGAATCATAGAGACTTTCGTGATGAGTTTGGTTTTTCCTCTTTTTTTAAAAGAGACATCAAAGGGAAAGAAAGTGCGATTTGCAAGTCTAACACCAGGAGGGAGCTTATGGAATTAGAACTGGGCATCGTTCATGTAAAAGAGATTGTTTTCGGAGAACAAACCTGCCTTGAAAAAGGCCTGCTGTCGATTGACCGAGAGGCGCTGGTGGAGAAGATTCTGCTAGATGACCACATTGCCTCTGTGCAAGTGGAGTTGGCCAGGCCCGGTGAAAGTGTGCGGATTGTGCCGGTCAAAGACGTGATTGAGCCTAGAGCCAAGATGCAGGGAGAAGGGACGGTGTTTCCGGGTGTGTTAGACCATCCCATGTCCTGCGGCAAAGGGAAAACGTTGGTACTAGAGGGTGTTTGTGTGACGACCACCGGGCAAATGGTGGGTTTTCAGGAAGGGCTGATCGACATGAGCGGTCCGGGCGCTGACTTGTGTCCCTTCTCGTCCAGGCAGCAGGTGGTTTTGGTAATCGAGCCGCAAGCAAACATCTCCAAAAGCGCCCATGAAAAAGCGGTGCGGGAGGCGGGGATAAAAGCTGCTGCCTATTTAGCCGAGGCCGTCTGCCCTGTAAAACCGGATGAAATCCGGTCGGTCCGCTGGAATCTTCTTGAGCCTGATTATGGGCTGCCGAGAATCGTTTATATTTATCAAGTATTGGCACAGGGGCTGCTTCACGATAATTATCTTTACGGGCTTGATGCCAAAAAGACTTATCCGACGCTCATAAGTCCCAACGAGCTAATGGACGGAGCTTTAATCAGCGGCAACTGCGTGACGGCTTGTGATAAAAATACCACTTTTGATCATATGAACAATCCGGTGGTGGAAGAACTCTTGGCTCGTCATCAAAAAGACCTTTTTTTTGGCGGTTTGATTTTACATCCGGTGAGTCCTTCTATGGATGATAAAGAAAGAAACAGCACCTATGCCGTATCGCTTGCAGAGCAGTTAGGGGCGCAAGGGGTAATCATCACAGAAGAAGGGGGCGGGAACCCGGAGACGGATTTGATGCTGCTGTGCAAAAAAGCAGAAGAGAAGAAGATCCAAACGGTTTTGTTTCTCCATGAAAACGCCGGCGAAGACGGTCGTTCCGAGGGGATCACCTACACAACCCCAAAAGCTGATTGCGTGGTCACCGTCGGCAATACCAACGAAATTGTTCATCTGCCGGCGGTCGACAAGGTCCTCGGGCAGGAAGCGGCGGTCGAAGAACTTTCCGGCAGTTTTTTAGGAGCGCGCTTAGCGGATGGGAGCATGAAGGTTCCCTATGCCGTGATCATCGACTCGGTGAGCAACCTGGGAATGACGCGCATGAGAGCCGAGGACCGCTGAAAAAAGGAGGAAAGAAGATGTCTGATCAAAAAAGAGTCATCCACTACCTAAATCAGTTTTTCGGACAGGTAGGCGGTGAAGACCAAGCCTACCAGCCTTTGATGTTAAAAGAAGGGGCTGTAGGGCCGGGCCAAAAGCTTAGTTCTTTGCTTGAAAGTTCAGCCAAGGTGGCGGCCACAATTGTGGTAGGTGATAATTATGCGGTCGAAAACGAAGAAGAGATTCGAGAGGAAATCTACCGAATGTTGAAAAAGCATAAGGCAGATCTCATCATAGCCGGTCCGGCCTTTGCGGCCGGCCGGTACGGATTGTCCTGCCGGCTCGCCTTGGAAGCCGCCGATGAAGCAGGCGTGTTGGGTTTGGCGGGCATGCATCCTGATAATCCGGCGGCGGACATGTACCGGGGAGATGGCTATATCGCGGTGACTTCGGATAAAGCGGCTCAAATGAAAGAGGCACTGGAAAATATGGCAGACCTCACGCATACGCTGCTTTCAGGCGAAGATCCCGGATCTCCCGAAACAGGCGGCTATGTCCCGCGCGGAGTAAGAAAGAATGTCAGGACAGATCAAACGGGTGCTGAGCGCGGAGTGGACATGCTGCTAGCCAAAATCAAAGGAAGACCTTTTGAAACAGAATACCGAATGCCGGTGTTTACCCAGGTAGCTCCATCGGCTCCCGTAAAAGACCTCACCCAGGCCAAAATCGCCGTGATGACGACGGGGGGCATTGTCCCCAAGGGCAATCCGGATGGACTCGAAGCTTGTTTTGCCACCAAATATGCCCGCTACGAATTAAGCGACCTCAAAAAACTTTCGGCTGTCAACTGCGAGTCGGTCCATGGTGGATACGATCCTACCTATGCCAACGAAGAGCCCAATCGGGTGCTTCCGGTGGATGCGCTAAGACAACTGAAAGAAGAAGGAGAAATCGGCACCTTGTATCCTTCGCTGCTGGTGACGGTGGGAAACGGAATGGCCGTGCAAACAGCCTCCCGCCTGGGTGTGCAGATGGCAGAAGAACTCAAAGCCGATGGTGTCGATGGGGTGATTCTCACTTCCACCTGAGGAACAGATACTCGTTGCGGAGCAACGATCGTAAAAAAAATTGATGAAGCGAAGATTCCGGTGGTCCATGTCTGCACGATCATTCCTATTTCACAAACCGTGGGGGCCAACCGGATCGTGCCGGCGGTATCCATTCCCTATCCCTGCGGGAACCCCGAGCTTTCAAAGGATCAAGAGTTTGAGCTTCGTTTGGGGCTGATGAAAAAGGCGCTTTTGGCACTGAGCACCGAAATAGAGGAACAGACTATTTTTGAGCGGGAGTGAAAAGGGTGAAACTAATAACCAACAATCCCCTCTTAAAAGAAGAGGCGATAGGTGGTAATATTGAGCTAGTCTTTATTGACGGCTGGCCCGATGAAGTTTTATCTTACGGGCGGGATCTTGTCCATCAAGGATATCCTTTGGCTTGTGATCCGGGAGCCGGGCGTTTCAGCTCGCGAAAAAGCCCCTATATCACCTTGTTTATCAAAGAAAAAAAAGTGCCTTCTTCTTTTGAGCAGATAAGTGCCCTTGAGTCGCTCATAAGACAAGAAGCGCAGGCCCATTGGGATTGCAGAGCCGAGATGCAGTTTGATTATCAATCTCTCAACCAGGCGTACAGCCAAGTCTGCCTGGAGAAGTTGGGAGAAAAGCGGAGGGACTTTCGTGAGTGACAGAACCTATATTTATCGGGTAGTGGCCTGTTTTTGTCTGGGCTGGGCGGTATTGTATGCCGACCGGACGGTGCTTTATCCTATGCTGGATATCATCGGCAGGGATTTTCAGCTCTCCGGCGCGCAAACAGGCTTGATTACCAGTGCGTATTTTACTCTTTATGTGGCGATGCAGATTCCCACCGGGATTTTGGGTGATCGATACGGACTAAAAAAAATCTTGATGGTCTCCTACTTTTTGGCCGGGGTAGGCCTTTTGTGCGTGGGGCTTTTTGCCCGGGAATATTTCTTTCTATTGATGTTTGTCGCCCTACACGGCATTGGTGCCGGCTCTTTTTACCCCGCTGCTTACGGCATCACCATGGCTACGGTGCCGACTTCCATGAGAGGATTCAGTTCTGCTTTGGTGAATACGGGCATGTCCATGGGACTGGCCCTGGGACTGGCCATGTCCGGGCCGCTTTATATAGCGACCCAAAACTGGCGTATGCCTTTTTTGATCCTGGCGGTCCCGACCCTTTGCCTGCCCTTTTTGTTTTGGCGAGTGTTAAAAGACCCGCCTTCGCTTCCCAAAGTACGGCTTCCTTTGGCGGTGATCGCCAAAAACAGCCATTTCATGAGGATCAACGGGGCTGTATTCTGTTCCATGTACGGGTTTTGGGTGGCGGTGACCTGGGGGCCGACCTTTTTCCAAACAGAACGAGGCCTGGGCCTGGAAATAACGGGGCTGTTTGTGGCGGTTACGGCTATCGCGGCGATTCCCGCCGCGCTTTTTTTGGGAAGACTATCCGACCGCATCGGCAGAAAAAAGATTTCGCTTGTGATTATCCCGATTTCGGCGCTGACCATCGCCATGATGGCTTATGTGGATTCTCTGCCTCTTTTGCTGGTGGCTTTGATTTTGTACGGTCTGGTCGGCAAATTGGCCTGGGATCCGGTAGTGGTGGCCTGGACGGGGGATTTTGCCTCTTTATATCACCCGCAGTCGCTAGGGACCATCATCGGAGTGTATAATTTTTCCGGTATGCTCTCGTCGATTACGGCTCCTTTGTTCAGCGGGATCATACGAGATGTCACCGGCTCGCTGGTCGGCGCTTTTTATGTGGGAGCCGCCATGGTATTTTTGGCTTTCTTTTTACTCCTGGGAGTTCCGGAAGTGCAGGAAGCGAAAGCCAACTTGAAGAAGAAAGAAGAGGCAGAAGAAAAGATTCTCAAGCAGTAAAAAAGCCGGGGGATCTTTTGAAAGAAGAGGGGGGACAGCTTTGCAGACACTCAAAGTGGTATACGACCAAGAGCAAGTGTCCGAGGAGCAAGTAAAAGTAAAAGAAGAGGCAGTGTGGAAAAAACTGAAACTTTCGGGGGAGTACAACCGGACGCGCAAGCAAGGCGACTGGGTAATCCTCTATATTACGGAGCAGAAAATCAAAGAAGAATCTTTCTCCAAGATCGAAGAGTTAAATGAAGCCAAGGAAGTCGTTTTAAAAGACACAGCGGAATTAGCCGAACAAACAGTAGCCCCTTATCAGGGTGCCGACTGAGAAAGCCGGCTTGTTTAAGCCGCTTTATGAAGGAGGGGAAAAATGAAATACAGCCAAGAAGAATATCAAAAGCAGTTAGAAGCATTAAACAACGCCAAACTAGCGGAAGAATACAAAAAAATGAGGGATTTTTTAAGCCAGGGACACCGCTACGGTTTGTGGGAGACTTCAGAAAAAGATTTGATGGATATGATTCGCGATATCGAACAGGAGATGAAAAAAAGAAGAGACAGCGAAAAAAAATAGGATTTGCCATCCAAAGGGGGCAGCATCATGAAAAAGAAAAGGCTTGGCAGGACGGATCTTATGGTCACAGAGCTTTGCTTTGGCGCTTTGCCGCTTGGCCCTCTGCAGGCCGACATCCCGCCGGAGCAAGCGATTTCTTTGATCAAAAAAGCCCTGGATTCAGGTGTCAATTTCATTGACACGGCCGAGAGCTATCAAACCCAGCCTTATGTGGGGGAAGCGATCAAAAAAAGCCAAAAAGAAGCGGTCATCGCCACCAAATCCGCGGCGGCGACTTATGAAGATATGGAAGAAAGTTTAATCAGATCTTTAAAAGAACTGCAGTCGGATGTGATTGATGTGTATCATCTCCATGCCGCCCGGACCACCGAGCAGGTGTTTGCTGAAAGGGCAGGAGCGTATGAATGTCTTTTGGATGCCAAAAAAGACGGGCTGATAAGGGCGGTGGGCATTTCGACCCACAGCGTTAAGGTGGTAAAGACGGCCTTAAAACAAGCAGGCATTGATGTGATTTATCCTCTCATCAACAAAGCCGGGATGGGAGTACTCCACGGAACCGGCGAAGAAATGGAAGAAGCCATTAAAGAAGCTTCCAAGGCCGGCAAAGGAATATACGGCATGAAAGCTCTGTGCGGAGGGCATCTGATTGATGATCTTAAAGGATCGATCGATTATGTGAAAAAACTGGAAGGAATGGACGCGGTTTCACTGGGCATGGTGAATGAAGAAGAATTAGCTATGAATATAAAGCTGTTTGAAGACGAAGAATATGTACCCGAAGTGAACCGCAAAAAGAAGCAGCTGATGGTCATGGGTTTTTGCAGCGGGTGCGGGCAGTGCGTGGATGTTTGCCCCAATGAGGCTATTTCGCTCAAAGGCGGCAAAGCCGAAGTGAATCCTTCCCAATGCATCCTCTGCGGATACTGCAGCCCGGGCTGCCCCATGTTTGCCCTGCGGCTGATTTAGTCATTATTGTAAGGAGTGCTTTTAACTTTTCCGGGGAAGGTTTTGGGAAGGGACTTTCGGGGCGAAACAAGTTCATTCATGCAATTGACTTTTATTGACAGGGGCCTCCGGGTAGGATACAATGAAACTGTCGAATAAAGGGGAGTAGCTCGCAGTTTCTCTGATCCGAAAAGGCGTCAATACGGCGAAAGCCCGCTTTTTCGGCCCGTTTGGGGAGCAAGACCTTTATTCCGGTTGGCCAAGCCGGAATACGGGTCTTTTCTGTTTAGGCTTGCAAACCGGGATCAGATACGAGGAGGCAGCAAGATGGGCGAGAAGGAACACTGGTCAGAGCAAGAATCCGCCGCCATTTGCGAACAGTTGGATTCTACCCCCGATAGGGGTTTAGGGGAGCAGGAAGCCGCTGTGCGGTTAAAAGAAACAGGTGCCAATGAACTACAGGAGAGAAAACAGGTCTCTCCCGTTGCTCTTTTTTTCGCTCAGTTCAAAGATTTCATGGTGATTGTCTTGTTCGGGGCGGCGGTGATCTCGGGTTTCTTGGGAGAAGTGGTGGATACCATTGCTATCGGCGCCATTATCTTAATCAATGCCGTGTTGGGATTCATTCAAGAATACCGGGCTGAACAGTCCATGGCGGCGCTTAGAGAAATGGCTGCTCCGGAGGCGAATGTGATTCGCGAAGGAAAACAAAGTATAATCCCGGCCCGGGAGCTGGTCCCGGGGGACATTGTGGCCCTCGAAACAGGCGACAAGGTGCCGGCGGATGGACGTCTTTTGGAAGTGAGCGGGCTTAGGGTGGACGAATCGATGCTCACAGGTGAATCCAAACCCGCCAAAAAAATTAAAAGTCGTTTGGACCGGCGGGGGGAGGGGCCAGGCGATAAAAAAAACATGGTATTTATGGGCACGGTCGTCACGAACGGCCGGGGCCGTTTTGTCGTTACCGAGACCGGCATGAAAACGGAGATGGGGCAGATAGCTCATTTGATCCAGGCGGTAGAAGAGGAACAGACCCCTCTGCAGGAAAAACTGGACCAATTGGGAAAATGGCTGGTGGTCGGCTGCCTTCTTATCTGTGTGTTAGTGGTTTTGACAGGTATTTTAAGGGGAGAAGACCCTCTGACCATGATGATGGTGGGGATTGCCCTGGCGGTGGCGGCCATACCAGAAGGATTGCCGGCCATTGTGACTGTGTCGCTGGCGATCGGGGTGCAGAAAATGATTCGCCGGCAAGCACTTATACGGTATCTGCCTGCGGTAGAGACCCTCGGCTGTACCGATTTCATCTGCTCGGATAAAACAGGTACCCTTACGGAAAACAAAATGACCCTGAGAAGAATCTATGCAAACCGTCATATGTATCATGTCACCGGCGTGGGATACAGCCCCGAGGGGGAGTTTTTGTACCGGGAAAAACCGGTACAAGACAAGGATTACGAGGTCCTGTCCAGGCTTTTGGAAATTGGCGCGTTAGCCAGCAATGCCGAATTGGAAGAAATTCCTGTTGAGAACAACCACCTAGAGGAAGAAGAAAAAGAAAAAAACAGTGAATGGGTCATTAACGGAGATCCTACCGAAGGAGCCATTGTGGTGGCGGCGGCCAAGGCCGGGTTAATGCCCAATGAGCTGCGCTGCCGTTGTGTCCGGGTCCTTGAGGTTCCTTTTGATTCGGACCGAAAGCGCATGAGTACGGTATGCCTTCGTGACGAGGACGAAAACGGCGGGGGCATGGTCTGTGTCAAAGGGGCGGCTGAATCGCTTCTGGATTTGTGCGACGGGATTTGGGAAGAAGGATACATTAAGAAAATGACCGACGAAGATCGGGAGAGAATTACCAAGGTCAATGAAAAAATGGCCAAAAATGCCTTGCGAGTGTTAGGCATCGCCTACAAGGACGTAAAAGACCCCGAAAAAGTCAAAGCCGAAGAAACAGAAACCAATCTCATTTTTGCCGGACTAGTCGGCATGATCGATCCGCCCCGGGAAGAAGCCAAAGAAGCCATCGCACGCTGTTATCGGGCGGGCATTAAAACCGTTATGATCACCGGAGACCACCGCTTGACCGCCGAAGCCATCGGCAGGGAACTCAACATCATCCAAGAAGAGGATGAAGTGATGACGGGAGCGGAGTTAGACGGCCTGAGCCTTTCTGAGCTAGCTTTGCGGGTCGAGCGGGTTTCGGCTTATGCCCGGGTTTCCCCCCACCACAAACTAAACATCGTGAAGGCCTTAAAAGAAAGAGGCAATATAGTGGCCATGACCGGCGATGGGGTCAACGATGCCCCGGCGGTGAAGGAAGCGGCCATTGGGGTGTCCATGGGTCTGACTGGCACCGATGTTACCAAGGAATCTTCGTCCATGATTTTAATGGATGATAATTTTGCCACGATCGTGGCGGCGGTAGAAGAAGGACGGGCTATTTATGACAATATCCGCAAATTCATCCGCTATCTTTTGGCTTGTAATGTGGGGGAAGTGCTGACTATGTTTGTGGCTGTTTTGGCGGGCCTGCCCCTGCCTTTGCTGCCCATTCAAATTTTGTGGGTGAACCTGGCCACCGACGGCCTGCCGGCCATGGCCTTAGGACTTGATCCTTCCGATGATGAAATCATGGAACGGATGCCCAGGGGCCATGACGAGAGCGTGTTTTCCAGAGGGCTCAGCCGGATCATTGTGCTGCGCGGAATGGTCATTGCGGCCATTACCCTGGCTTCGTTTTTGCTGTCTTTGCACATATATCCCGGCGACCTTGTTTTGGCTAGAACCACGGCTTTTACGGTACTGGTGGTATCTCAGCTGATACATGTGTTTGAATGTCGTTCAGAAACCCGATCTATATGGGAAATAGGAGTGTTCACCAACCGGTATTTGATCGGAGCGGTCTTTTCTTCTGTATTGTTATTGTCAAGCGTCATCTATCTGCCGTTTTTGCAGCCGGTGTTTCAAACGACGGCCATCGGGCCCCTGCACTGGTTGGGAGCCGTCGCTATATCTTTGATCGGCTCGCAATTGATGAAGGGGTTGAAATGGCTGGTGGAACTCTATTTGGGGCCGATCAAACCTGCTAAACGGACCGAATCGTCTTTGTAAGGGGACTTGAAAAGGTTGTCGATAAACAGCAAGGGAGGCTTATTCATGGATTGGAAACTAGTGGCATCTGCATTCGGACTGTTGTTTTTGGCTGAGATGGGAGATAAGACCCAGTTGGCGGTATTTACTCTGTCGGCTCGCTATGAAAACCCCTGGTCGGTATTTATCGGCGCTTCGCTGGGATTAGCGGCGGTTACCTTCATCGGGGCCTTTTTCGGGCATTTGATGACTCGTTTTGTGCCTTCTCAATACTTGCAGGTGGGCGCGGGCCTTTTGTTTGGGGGAATTGGTGTCGCCATCTTATTTAGGGCCGTACCCGAACTTATGACCTATTTACAGTCGGTCCGATAAGTCAGGGAAAAAGGCTTAGGCTGGCAAAACAGGATGACAGACAAGATTCCCAGGATCAAAAAAACAGTTGCCGGGAAGGCTTAAAGAAAAGTGAAGGGCAGATCCTCAGCCTAAACCGACTGATTAAAAAGGCCGCTACCGGATCTCACCTGAAGCGCCGCTTGCGGACGACCTTAAATTAAGTGGGTCTGGCGGTGCTTTGCTAACCCATCTGCGGCTTTGTTAGTAAAGCGGCCCCGGAAGAAGAGGCGATGAAACGGTGGGTGAATTGATGAAGGTTTTAGTGAAATGTAAGTAAACAACCTGAAAAGAATCTTAAGAAGGTGAATGTAAAGATTGACTATATGAAGTCAAGAGGTAAATAAGAAAAAAAGCAGTTAAACGCGAAAGACATAGAACCTTGAAAATAGTGCATGCTGAAAAGACCTGAGCCAGCCGGATCAAGCCTGAGGCAGCGAAAGATGAACTCCGTTATGTCTGAGGAACAAAGACCTCGTTGGCTGACAGGATGCGGAATATAACGCGTATGAGTTTTTTGGTGGTATGGCTAAGAGCCACAAAATAGTGTTTCCCTTGAGCCTGCTTGGTTGCCAGGTATCGGCCAAAAGTCTCGCAATGTACAGCAGCCAGCCTGGCGGCCTGCATGAAAGCCCAACGAAGATAGCTTGAGCCGCGTTTAACCATGGGATTGTTGTCCGCTTTAAATTTGCCTGACTGGTAAGTTGAAGGTTTAAGCCCGGCAAAGGCTTGGAGTTTGTCCGGGGAGCGGAAGCGACGGATATCGCCGATTGCAGCCAGAATAATCCCAGCCAGTGTTGAACCAATCCCGGGGATGGACAAAATCGGCGACTGGGTCTGTGCCACAGCGTTTTGGATCGCTTTGTCCAGCTTGTGAATCTGCCGGAGCAGAAGATCAAGTTGCTGCAGGGTTAACTGCAGTTCCATTGATGCCGCCGGACTGTTGGCACCAATGGATTCCCGGGCCAGAGACTTGATCTGCAAAGCTTTTTCGCGACCGTAACGGCTTTTGGAGGCTTTGGTTAACATATTGGTCAGCCGATCAATGCGACAAGCGGCAATTTGGTGAGCCCCGGGGAGTTCAAGCAGCAGCGCCCTGATGGCAGCTTGAGTGACTGAATGGCAAGCGGTTGGCAACTCAGGGAAAAGGATGACCACCAATCGGGAAATGCTTACTTTGAGTTTGCTTCTCTGAGAGACCAGGCGAAATCTGTGCCGGGTTAGTGCTTTTAGCTCCTGAATCTGGTAAGATACAGACACAGGATTTGATTCCGCTGTCATGAGCAGCTGCGCGATGCACTTGGCATCAACCTTGTCTGTTTTGGTTTTCCGAAGTGTTAGGGACTTACGGTACAGGTTGACCTGTAACGGGTTGAAGACCACTAGCTCGACTCCGGTGCTGCGGAGAAAGGCCTCAGGGTTGCCGCTGTAGTGTCCGGTGGATTCAAATCCTGCTTTTATTTGACCGGACCCCTCAGCCTCGGAGCATCTTTGGATTACCGTCCTTAGTTGTTCAAACCCTTGGAGATGGTTGTGGAAAGTGAATGTTTCCTGAATCATCTGTCCGTGGCTGCTCAGGATACAGCAATCGTGCTTGTCTTTGGCGGCATCA
>SLNR01000140.1 GCA_007132905.1 Candidatus Sumerlaeota bacterium
AGCCTCCGGAGCCGCTTAAAGAATGGGAATCGGATCCGTTTCAGCCGGAAATAAGGGACGGACGTATTTACGCAAGAGGCAGCGCAGATAATAAAGGTCAGCTGTATGCTCATATCGCCGCGGTGAAAGCGATCCAAAAGATACAAGGAAAACTGCCGATCTCCATCAAGTTTCTTTTTGAAGGAGAAGAAGAAATGGGCAGCCCAAGCCTTGAAGATTTCGTGGTATCTCATAAAGAGCTTTTACAGGCGGATGCCCAATATACAGCCGATGCCGGCATGCATGATTCCAAAAGACCCATGATCATTGTCGGGATGAAAGGTATGGTCTATCTTGAACTTATAGCCAAAGGACCCAATCGGGATCGACATTCGGCTGAGGCGGACTATGTACCCAATCCGGCCTGGGATTTAATATGGGCCTTAAACAGCATGAAAGGAGAAGATCATAAGGTTTGTATCCAGGGCTTTATGGATCCTGTTATCCCTCCTAGCGAAGAGGAGAAGAAGATCACGGCTTCTCTACCGGTAGACCGAAAAAAACTTCTGAGAGACCGGGGTTTAAAGGCCATGATTCCGACGGTGGGGGATAATTTTTATGAAAGCCGGATGCTGCCTACTTTTAACATCTCCGGTTTTGACAGCGGCTATACGGAAGAAGGGACCAAAACGGTTCTTCCATCTGAAGCGAGGGCCAAATTGGATATCCGGCTGGCAGCGGATCAAAAACCCAAAGAAGTTTACGAGCAGGTGAAAAGGCATCTTAAAAAGCACGGATTTACTTCCATTGAAGTCAAATACCTAAGCGGCTTGGAGCCTTCCAGGACCGATCTGGATCATCCTTATGTGTCGATGATCGAAAAAGCGGTAAAAGAAGCATTTAAAACAGAACCGCTTTTATTTCCCCGTATTATCGGCAGCGGACCGGATTATATTTTCACCGATCGGCTAGGCCTGCCCAGTGTGATCGTTCCTTATGCCAACGCGGACTGTCAGCAACACGCTCCCAACGAAAACCTGGTGGTGGAAAACTTTTATCAAGGCATCAGAGCTTCGGCTGCGGTGTTTACCCGGTTTGTTGAGATTTTCTAATTATTCTACAGAAAGAATGGTGAAAACATGTTGCGATTTCTTAGTGCCGGTGAATCTCACGGACCCAAAATATCGATTATTTTAGAGGGCCTCCCGGCCGGTATTCCTTTACACGAGCAGGATATAAATGATCAATTAGCACGCCGGCAAAAGGGATACGGCCGAGGGGGACGCATGAAAATTGAAAAGGACCGGGCGGTAATCACTGCCGGGGTTCGCTCAGGAGAAACCACCGGCAGTCCTTTGGCTGTGGAAATTACCAATATTGACGAGCGAAAGCAACAAAAAAACGGTGCGGACTTTACTAAAAATGAGCACAAGATTACCTGCCCCCGGCCCGGGCATGGCGACTTGGCCGGATCGCTCAAATACGAAAGAAAAGACATCACTGATATATCTGAACGAGCCAGCGCTCGTGAAACCGCCGCCAGAGTGGCCTGCGGCGCTGTGATCTTAAAGATGCTGTCAGGACTTGAGGTGAATGTTCTTGGTCAAGTACTGTCGATCGGCGGTATTGAAGCAAAAAAAACCATCAACAGCTTCGATGAGGCCAAAAAGGTTTTAGAAAGCTCGCCGCTTAGGTGTGCTGACCTAGAGGCTGCAGAGAAAATGATGGCAGCGATTGATCAAGCTAAAGAAGAAGGGGATACTTTGGGTGGGGTGTTTTCAATCGAAGTGTTCAATCTTCCCCCCGGATTGGGCAGTTTTGTCCATTGGGACCGGCGGCTTGATGGCCTGTTGGCCCAGGCTGTGATGAGCATTCCGGGTGTAAAAGGAGTGGAGTTTGGGTTGGGTTTTTCACTTTCTGAAAAACGCGGAAGACAAGGGCACGATGCAATCTATTTTGATCGGGAGCAAGGCTTTTATCGGAAAACCAATTACGCCGGCGGAGTAGAGGCGGGCATGAGCAATGGAGAAAAGCTGCTTATGAAAGCTGCCTTTAAACCCATCCCGACTTTACAAAAGCCCCTGGACAGCGTGAAGTGGGACAGCAGGGAACCGGCTTGTGCCTCGGTGGTGAGAAGCGATGTTTGCGCTGTTCCTTCGGCTGCTGTCATCGCAGAGAGTATGAGTGCTTTTGTGATCGGCCAGGCTTTTTTGGATACATTCAGTCGAGACAGCTACCCGGGGCTGATAAAAGATGTTCGACAGTATCGTAAGCAAAGCAGACAGGGCTTCGATAGAGAATAGGGTTTTTGTAAAGGAAGGGATCATTCATTGTGAATATGCTTATAAAGCCTGTTAACAACTTCAAGGGAATTATCAAAGTGCCGGGTGATAAATCCATCTCTCATCGAGCTCTCATGATCGGAGCCATCAGCCGGGGAAAGACTAGAATTTTTGGGCTTCATAGGGGCGGTGATTGTCAAAAGACCAGGGAATGTCTTGAGAAAATGGGGGCGGTAGCAAAAGATAAAGGCGCAGAAATCATCATAGAAGGCAAAGGGCTCAGGGGGTTTAGAGAAGCAGAAGGGGTGCTTGATGCCGGTAATTCCGCAACGACCATGCGTCTGCTGCTGGGGATATTCGCAGGACAGCCTTTTACCACTTTTATAGATGGGGACGCATCACTGCGCCTTCGGCCCATGGCTCGGGTTATCCGTCCTCTACAAGAGATGGGAGCAAAGATTCTTGCCCGCCGTAAGGATGCTAGGGCGCCGGTGGCCGTTTTTGGCGGAGATTTATCGCCTCTTGACTATGAGATTCCCATGGCCAGCGCCCAGGTCAAATCTTCTTTACTGCTGGCCGGCTGTTATGCAGAAGGAACTACTTTCCTGCATGAAAAAGCCCCCACCCGCAATCATACAGAGATCATGATGGAGTCTTTCGGCGCTTCTGTCAAAAGACAGGGGATGACGGTATCCATGGAAGGGTGGCCCAATCTGCAGGCAAGAGAAGTTCACATACCAAAAGATATTTCGGCGGCAGCTTTTTTCTTAGCGGCCGGAGCCATGTTTCCCGGAGCAGAGGTAGCAATAGAAGGGGTAGGGATCAATCCGACGAGGATCGGATTTCTTAAGGCTTTAGAAAAGATGGGCGCGGATATCAAAATCGAAAACCGGAGAACGCTTAGCGGGGAGAAAACAGCTGATCTTACCCTTACCGGAAAAGAACTGAAAGGGATAGACATCAATGGACAAGAAGTCCCCTCCATGATTGATGAAATTCCGATACTGGCTGCGGTGGCCTCAGTTGCGCAGGGGACAACCCGTATTGAAGATGCACAGGAGCTCAGATTTAAAGAAACAGACCGCATACGAGCAGTGGCAGTAGAGTTGAGAAAATTGGGGGGCTCCATTGAAGAGAAGCAAAGCGGCTTGGTCGTTCATGGAAACACAACACTTCAGGGAGGAATTTGTTCTGCGCGAGGGGACCATCGGATGGCCATGGCACTGGCCGTAGCCGGTCTCAGGGCCAGACAAGAAACGACGGTACAAGGGGTTGAGTGTATTGAAGTTTCTTTTCCGGGGTTTATAGAAGAGTTTACCCGCACCGCTTTCGGGAGTAAAGTAACAGCTTGATAAAAGCAAGGCTCTTTTAATAAAACCAGACAGGAGAACAGATTTTATGGCAACAAGAAAAGCGTAAAACATAAGGTAAGAGGGGTCACTTTCTTTTGGATTCACATAAACCAGTGCAGATCCCTATTCCCTGCAGCCTTAAAGCGGTGGGGTTTTCTGTTTGAAAACAAAATTTTTTCTCCGTTGCTTTGGCTTGTGAGATTCAAAACCGCAACAAATAGTAAAACGGTCAAAAGAGAGACTTCATTGTTTGTATTAAGGTGTTTTGATCTAACCCGGCAAGAATGAGTCTTGTTTTTTGAAGTGGATCGCGGCGAAGAAATGAGTTGGTTTAGGTGCGCTTTACCGGCTAGCGGGAAGGGTTTTGAAAAAGAGAGAAAAAAAGAATTAAATATATCGATACGATATATTCTGTGCTATAATACAGATGGATTTTGCATTTCCTGCGGGAGGTGAAAGAAAACATTGCTGGCTCAATATGTGATTCTCGGTTTACTAAAAGAAAGGCCAATGCATGGTTATGAGATTAAACAGCGATTCGAAAAGATCAGCGGCCTTTTTTGGAAGGTGAGTTACGGCTCTTTATACCCGGCTCTCAAAAAACTGGCCAAGGCCGGCTTTATCGTTCAGCAGAGATTTTCTTCCAAAGACTCTCCCGGAAGAAAAGTGTTCTATTTAACAGAAGAGGGAGAGACAGCCTTGTACGAATGGCTAAGGGAAGCACATGATATCGGGGATGTAGATCGCAACAGCACCAACGAGTTTATGCTTCGCCTCATCTTCTTTAGCTTTTTGCCAGAGAAGGAAGGGCGAGAATTGCTTTTGAAAAGGCAAACAGTGGTGTGTAAGAAGTGGGAGGAAATGCAAGGAAAATTAGAGGAGATCGAATCTAGAGAAGAAAAGGGAGATTACTATAAGTTGGCTATGCTAGATTATATTATTCGAATGATCCGTACCGAAAAATCATGGCTTGAGGATCTTCTCTCGGGTAGAGACATGCCTTCATTCTCGTGATAGGATAGACAAGCGAGGGAAATTTTTTCGTTGGAGACAGCGGGGCGGGCGGCAGTAAAGCCGCTTGATTTAGATGTTCCTGCAGTAGAAAAAAGGGAAGGAATCCAAAAGATAAGAAGGGATGTCTTTAAGTTAGCGCTGCCGGCCATTGTAAGAAATGCTTTTCAAAGTGCGATCGGGATTGTCAATGTAGCGATCGTGGGCAATTTAGGCACACAATCTCTGGCTGCCGCGGGGATAGCCAATACATTGATCGACTTTGTAATCATGACTTTTATGGCGCTGGGAATCGGTGCCACGGCCCTGGGGGCCGCATTTGGGAGTTAGAGAACAAGAGGCGGCCCATGCTGCGTCAAACAGGCGATGATCATCTGCGCGCTGGCAGCCGGTTTGATAGGACTGTTTTTTTCTTGTTTTCCCAGCAGGCCATCGGGCTTGTCATGGGGATGGATACCCGAGGCGATCCGGCTGTTCTTATGATGGGAAGCCGGTTTTTACTTATCGTGGCTACGACTTTGCCTCTGGCCCTTTTGATGGCGGAGAGCGGCAGTATTTTCCAGGGGCGGGAGATATGAAGACCCTCTGTTTATTTCGGGTTTTATCAATATTATTAACGGGTTTTTTGTTACGCATTGGTGTACGGGGTTTCTATCTTTCCGGCGATGGGTGTGGAAGGAGCGGCCTTGTCCGCGGCTGTATCAAGAGGCATCGGCGGCGCGCTGGCTCTGGTGGTGATATTTAGCGGCCACATCCCGGTGCGTTTGTTAATTCAAGACCGCTATCGTCTGGATATCCCTCTTTTACGGCGGCTGCTGAAAGTAAATGGTCCTCAAGAGTGATTTATACCATCTTTGTGACCAGCATGGGCACCATGGCTATGGCCTCCAACCAGATTGCCATGACGAGTCAATCAATCTCGTTTATGCCGGGCTGTGGATTTGCTTTGGCAGGGCAAAATTTGGGGAAAAAAGACCAAAAAAGGCCGAAGCCTGTGGGCGTGAGACGAACCGGATGGCGGTGTATTTAATGGCCGTCATGGGAATCTCATTTTTCTTTTTTCAACTCAGATTGTCAGCTTTTGCAACAATGATCCCGAAGTGATTCGACTGGCAGCTGCCTGTTTGAGCATTGTGGCGGTCTCGCAACCTGCTCTGGCTGTTTCCATGACCATGTCCGAAGCCCTGCGGGGTGCAGGCGAAACCCGTTGGGTGACGCTGAATACGACCTTGGGCACTTACGGTATTAGGCTTCTGTTTTCCTGTATTATTGGTATTTTCCTGAGAATTGGTCTTAGAGGTGTTTGGTATGCGATGGCGGGAGATTTCATAATAAGAGGGCTGTTGGCTTTTCGTCGTTTTGCGGCCGGGAAATGGAAAAACTTTCAGGTTTAGATAGGAGGAAATTATTTTGAGTGATCATGGAACCGAGAGCGTAGAGAGAAAAAAATATGCTCAGTGGGTCCTGGCTACTTCACTTTTGGCAACTTTTTTAACGGTTGTCAATTCAAGCGCGGTAAACATTGCAATACCTACTTTGATGCAGGAATTTGAGGTTTCCATTGATTTAATTGCTTGGATTGTCACAGGATATATGCTGCCTTATTCTGTACTGATGCCTATGTTTGGACAGCTGGGGGACTTATTCGGCAGAAAGACGGTTTTCATTATAGGGTTGGGGGTTTTCCTGGTAGGCTCGCTGATGGCAAGTGCCGCCGGCACCTTTGCCTTCTTACTGGCAGCTAGAGTTGTTCAAGCCATTGGGGCGTCGTGTGTCCTGCCCAACGGCATGGCCCTGGTGACTCATGTTTTCCCGGCAGAACAGCGAGGAAGAGTCCTTGGTGTATGGGGAGGAGTGGCCGCTTTTGGAGCGGTCATAGGCCCTACGATGGGAGGGTATTTGGTCGAATTTGCGAACTGGCGGGCCATATTTTTCATCAATGTGCCTTTAGGATTGTTGGCTCTTTTGTTATGTATCTTCAAAATTCAAGAGGTGAGGGACGGGCAGGTTAAGTCTTTTGACTTTGGGGGCGCACTCACTCTGGCGGTAAGTATTTTTAGCTTGATGTTTGCAGTTACTCTTATCGAATCTTTTGGGTTGTTGTCGTTGCCGATTATACTCCTGCTGCTCAATTTTGTTGTCTTTTTCTATTTGTTTTACCGGATCGAAAAAGGGATTCATTATCCGATGGTGGATTTTTCGCTTTTTCGAAACAGAACATTTGTGGCGGCCACAATCGGGGGATTTATTCAAATGTTTAATATTTATGCCATTGTACTGCCCATTCCTATCTTTTTGCAGAATGTGGCAGGGATAGGAACGGCCCAGACGGGTTTGTACTTGGTTTCCTATTCCCTGACCCAGTCGGTCATTTCGCCTCTGGGAGGATGGGCAGCTGACCGTTTCAATAAAAAAATGCCGGCGGTGCTGGGCATGGTGCTTTGTGCTTTGTCCTTTATTATGCTGAGCAGAATGGATATGGACACGGCCGGTACGGCCGTGATCACGCGGTTAGTGGTGGGAGGAATCGGCATTGGCGTGATGACTTCAGCGCTGATCGGGAGCGTTATTGACACCAGTCCTCCGGAAAAAATAGGGGTCTCATCCGGTCTTTACAATATGATCCGCTTTATCGGTGCTGTATTTTCGGCGACGATATTGGGTTTTGTATTATCGGCACGATCGGCTTTTTATGAAGCACATTGGCCGGGAGCAGTATCCTCTGTGACCCAGGAAATCTACGGTTTGGTACATGCTTTTCATGACGTGTTTTTATTAACGGCGGCCTTGTCGGTCTTGGGTGTCCTGGTGGCCTTGCAGATTCGAACCGGAAGATAAAAGCTAAAAGTTACAATTGGCAGGAAGAGAGAATAACAGGAGAAAACTCATTTTTTGAGTTTCTTCTGTTATTTTTATGGAAGGAAGCAGGATTGTGGTGGAGGGTGGAAAAGAAATTATTTGATTCTTGCACAGGAAAAGAAGTGACGATGTATAATAGTTATGATGGAAAAGATAGGAAACAAACAAGGCTAGTTGACCTATCACAGGGCATATAGATATGAGTTGAATTAAAGGAGGTATTTGGAAATGAGCAGTCAAAGAGTGATGCTTACGGATACGACTTTGCGGGATGGGCATCAATCGCTTTTTGCCACAAGGATGACAACAGAGGAT
>SLNR01000104.1 GCA_007132905.1 Candidatus Sumerlaeota bacterium
GATGCCTTTATGATCCCCGAAAAAATGGATCGCGCTATTGTCATGGCGGTGGCCATGAACATAGAATTTTGCGAAACCTCTCCTGAAGTGCTAGCCAATACCGCTACCAACCTCGGCTATTCCCGAGCGGCGGCGGCGGTCATTTCCCTAGCGGAGTTCATTCGTTCTCTTGGCTATGCGGCGATTCCGTGTGTCAATGACACAGCGCTCAGCGTCCCTTTGGCTGTGGATGCGGGGCTAGGGGAACTAGGACGTTTAGGACTGCTTATCACTCCAGAGTTTGGTCCTTGTGTAAGAATCATGAAAATCTTAACTGATATGCCGCTTGCCTGTGATCAGCCGGTGGATTTCGGGATCCAAGAGTTTTGTAAAAACTGCCTGCTTTGTGCCGAGGAGTGCCCGGCCGACTGCATTAGTTACGGTGAACCAACCACGAAGACTGTATGCGAAAACAACAATCCGGGTGTAAAAAAATGGCCGATCGAGGCAGAAAAATGTCTATCTTATTGGCAGACAAACGGGACCTCTTGTTCAACCTGTTTAGCTGTTTGTCCTTTTACCAAAGGTTTTGAATCTGTTCAGTGTGTTTTATGTAGCGATTGTGATATGCGCACCAACTGCTCTCTGCAGCTTATTACCAGGGAGAGAGAGACTCACGGTTATGTGAAAAGGACAAAATGGGGAAGAAGACCGGACATTTGTCCTTTGACCCGGGAAGGACTATAGATGTTTTAAAATGGCTTTATTCCGCGGGGGAGGGTTTATGTTGAGCAAACCGCCAAGAAACCAAAAACCGTTGAGCGATGTAACAATCAAACTGCAAAAAATGAAAACCATCCATCGCGAAACGGGCAGCTATTCTCATAGACCGGAAAATACGGTGGCTAAAGCGAAAGAGCACCGTTTTACCATCGGTATTGATTCGTTGACAAAGCTCCCTGATTCTTATACGGATGGGGTGCCGATTTATCGAGTCAATGAAGCCAAAGAAATGGCAAAGTGCCACCGAGCACTGCATTTGTGGGCTGATTCCCCCGCCCCTCTGCATCGACCGCCACGAGAAAACTATGGAAAAGGGATGACAGAGATGCAGTCCAAGGCAAGCGCCTTGATGGAGGCTGTAGAGAGGTTTTGCGGCCAGCAGTTTGACAGAGAAGCAGTGGTTGACAACCCGGATGCTGCCAAGTGGGAAGAAGCCGTTTCTTTGTCGACCTTTCGTTTTCCCCCGCTGCCGGCCAAATGCCGAAAATGCCCTGCTTTTAACAGGCAGTGTTTTCAAGATCTGGATTTAACTGCCGAAGAATGGGTCCGGGGTTATTCTCTTATTCACGATGAGCCGCGTCTTATACCGGCTGCGGTTGTTTACTACCCTTATCTTTCAGGTTCCAAAAAGTCTTTTGTTTTTAATGACACCGGCGGATTGTCAGCCGGAAATACTTTGGAAGAAGCGATCTTGCAGGGATTGTGCGAGGTAATCGAAAGAGAGGCACTCCATCGCGTCTTTACGCTAGAGGATAAGCAGGCGTTGGAGTATGTTGATTACAGTCTCTCTGACAATAAGCATCTTCAAGATTTCCATCACCGGGTGCTTCCTTCGGAAAAAGTGTTCTCATTTTGCATCAAAAATGGGGAAAATGATGCTCAAGTACCGGTCTGCACTGCCTTTGTATGTTATGAAGAAGAGAAACCGGTTTTTTTCGGCGGATCGGGAGCCAATCTCGATGCCTCGGTGGGCATGGTCAGAGCTTTGACGGAAATGGAACAGCAAAAAGTGAGGCAGAAACAGCTGCGTGTCTTCGATAAGAAAGACCTTATCAAAGTAGACCAGAACAAAGAGGCCGGTCGGAAGCCCAAAAGGTTACTAAAAAAGGAAGGGCGAAATATTGAAGAAGAACTTGAAGTGATAGTTGATCAATTGAGAGAGCTGGGTTTTGAGGTGATCGTGGTGGATTTAACCCACCCAAAGATTCAGATTCCGGTGGTGAGGGTGATCGTGCCGGAGTTGATTGCTTACTCCGGGAATCTGATCAGAAAGACATATCTGCAGGAGCTGATGGCACTTTTTGGCTAAGAGGGACAAAGCTGATGACTGTGCCTATCCAACTTTGGGCAGAGAAATCTTTTGAGCCTACATCGACTAAGGGTCGGCCTGCTAAGCTGATGACAGGGCGATGCAGGCTGCCCAACAATAAAAAGTGGGAAAAGCCATGAAAAATAAGACAGACAAAAATTCAAAAGAGCAAAATTCCAATGAAAAAGAGGCCTATGGTCTGAGGCAGAAAATCGGGATTTTTTTAGGCCCGCTGCTTTTCTTTCTGATCTCGACGGTTTCCATGGAGGGACTGTCCACCAATGGTCAGTATGTATTGGCCATCACTGGCTGGATGGGGGTCTGGTGGGCGTCAGAGGCGGTTCCTTTGGCTGTTACTTCACTGCTTCCGCTAATTTTGTTTCCCTTGACGCAAGTGCTGCCCATAGAAGAATCCGCTCGGCCGTACGCTGATCCCAACGTGCTGCTTTTGATGGGCGGGTTTGCTCTGGCTGTGACACTGGAGAAATGGAAACTCCATAAAAGACTGGCTCTGTCGATTATCTTGTTTACCGGCATGAGCCCGACAAGACTGGTTCTAGGGTTTATGGCAGCCACCGCTTTTCTTTCTATGTGGATTTCCAACACGGCCACCACCGTCATGATGCTGCCTATAGCACTGGCGGTCATTCAACAGATCAAAGACATGCTTAAAGAACAGGAGGAGCCGGAAGAGAATAAAAGCGAACAAAAGGGCTTTATAGGCGGGTTTACTACCTGTCTTCTTCTTTCCATCGCCTATGCCGGCAATACCGGCGGCTTAGCCACGTTGATCGGCACCCCTCCCAATATTGTTTTTGCCGGTTTTGTGAGGGATCAATTAGGCGTGGATATCGGTTTTTTCGATTGGTTTTTGTACGCAGCTCCCATTACTGTGCTGTTTTTAACCATCACCTGGGTCTACATGACAAGAATTGCTTATCCACCTTCTTTTCAGCAAGCAGAGGAAGGGAAAGAGCTTATTTTGGAGGAAAAGAAGAAACTAGGACCGTTAAGTGATGGGGAAAAAGGGATTATCATCGTTTTTTCGGTGGTCGCGTTTGGTTGGATGAGCCGAACCTTTTTCTTGGAGGCGTTTGTACCCGGCATCACCGACTCGGTGATTGCGATTATAGGCATGGTGCTGACCTTTTTGTATCCGGTTGATTTTAAAAGGGGCCGGTTTTTAAACGACTGGGATAATGCACTGAAGATTCCCTGGGGAGTGCTTCTTCTTTTAGGCGGGGGACTTTCTTTAGCCGGCGGTTTTATCGAGACGGATCTGGCCGATTGGATCGGATCGGGACTGGAAATATTGGAAGGGGCCGCCCCTATGGTGATTATTCTGGTGATTGTGGCGATTACGAGTCTGCTTTCCAATGTGGTCTCCAATACCGCCACCACCTCCATCATGCTGCCCATTGTGACGGCGCTGGCTTCGGCCGTGGGGATGGACAATCCGCTTCCCTTAATGATTGCGGCGACCACCGCCGCTTCCTTTGCTTTCATGCTGCCGGTTTCCTCTCCTCCCCTCACCATTGTTTACGGGAGTGATGAAGTTTCTCTGCCTGAGATGATAAAGAGGGGCGCGATCGTGCAAGCATTCGCCATAGTGATCATCACGCTGCTGGTGTATTATTGGATGCCGATCGCGTGGCAGGGGTACTTCTAATTATGTAGAGGATCGAAAAAAAGAAATCGATCATGGCATTATAAAGATACTTTCTATAGAGAAAAAGGACAAGGAGGAAGAGAACAATGAAAATATTAGCTTGTACCGACGGCTCAGAAACCGGGACCAAGACAGTAGAAATGGCGGCGAAAGTCGCATCGTGGGAAGAAGACAGCGAGGTGACGGTGGTGTTTGTTTACCAGCCCATCCAGGCGGTCCCTCCCCATGGCTATGTGCCTCATCATTACGGGGGGAGAACAGAGAGAGAAAACATCCCCAAGGACGTGGAAAAAGATTTGATGGACCAAGGAGAGCATATTCTCAATAAAGCAGGAGAGATCCTGGAGAGAAAAGAGGTGTCTTATCAAACCCAACTTGAAGAAGGGCATCCTGCGGCCGCCATTGTGGGTTATGCGGAAGAACATGACATGGATTTAATACTCATTGGCGACAAGGGGCATTCAAAGTTAAAAAAAGTTCTTTTGGGCAGCGTGAGCAGTGCGGTGGTTCAAGAGGCAGACTGCCATGTGATGGTGGTAAAGAACAAAGAGTAGTGACGTTTTGCAAAGGAGGTCTTCAACAAAAGAAGACCTCCTTTGTTGTTCAAAGCTGTGCACCGATGAAGACAACCACTGCAAAGTTGGATAAACATGTTCAAGCAAATCTCAATCATAGGAAGACAATACTGAAAGAAGTCTTTTTTTTTATGAAGCAGTCTTCTTGGCAAGATGGTTTCCAATGCAGTCGCAATTTTCATCTAGCTTTTCGCTGCGATGGTGATTACCGCCGTTTGCGAAAGTATCTCCCCGATTTTTTAAAGGGACAGAGAAAGAAATCAATAAATATAATAAGGGATAGTTTATGCTAAAAAGAGACAAGGAGGAAGGTATAATGAAAATACTGGCTTGTACCGACGGCTCGGAGACCGGAATGAAGGCAATAGAAATGGCGGCGAAAGTCGCATCGTGGGAAGAAGGCAGTGAGGTAACAGCGATATTTGTTCACAAGCCCATCCAGACGATGCCTACCCATGGCTATGTACCGCATCACTATGGAGAAAGAACAGAGAGGGTAGAGATTCCTCAAAAAGTGAGAGACGATTTGTTAAGTCAGGGGGAGCATATGCTTGATAAAGCCGGAGAAATTTTAGAAGCAAAGAACGTAACTTACCGGACCCAATTAAAAGAAGGGCACCCGGCGGCCGCCATTGTCGCTTACGCACAAGAAAAAGATATAGACTTAATCTTGATAGGCGATAGAGGCCATTCAAAGCTTAAAAGAGTTCTCTTGGGGAGCGTGAGCAGTGCCGTTGTTCAAGAAGCAAACTGCCACGTCATGGTTGTAAAAGACAAAAAGTAGTGCTGCTTCGGGCAAAGGAAGCCTTCGCAAGAGGAATACTTTTTGTTCGTAACCGTAAGTTTGTAACTGGTTTGCAGCCATCAACAGCGGCCAGCAAGCGCAAAAATTCTAAAACCTGCAGTTTATCGAGAGAGGCTAAAGAGAGATGGAGAAAAAAAGCAATTTTTAGGAAGCGAACTTAAGTGTATCCTAATCATCAACACGCTTAAAAGGATGGCCGTTGAATTTCAAGTTCAAAGTAAAAATCAAGACCATCTAGACTGCTAGGAAGGGGAGAAGACGATGACGGCGTTTGTTTGGGCAATGATTGCGATGTTCTCTTGGGCAGTTGCTCCCTTGCTGGGGAAAATGGGGCTGGCAAAGATCGACCCGCTGCCCGGTCTTACCGCCAGGATGATGGCTGTCACTGCTATTTTGGTGGTGGCTTTGGTTGCGACCGGGCAGGTGGATGCATTTAGGGAGATGGACAGACGTTCGGCCGGTTTGCTGATCGGAGAAGGGATCTTTGCAGGATTGATCGGCCACTTTGCTTTTTACTATGCTCTAAAGCTAGGCCTTGTGTCCGAAGTGGTGCCGGTGACTGCCGCCGCTCGGGGGTTGACGGTGCTGCTGGCGTTTTTGCTTTTCCGGGAAAGCATATCTCCAACGGGTATCGTGGGGCTTTTGCTCATTTTGGGCGGCATTATTCTAGTAGGCAGATAAAGGCGGGCAAGCCAGGAAGAGAATATTTACCAAAATGCCTAAACCGCAGAAGAAGAACCTGGTAAAGACGGATTATGGGGGGAGCTTTGCTAAAGAGCTGGAGGAAGTCGGAGAAAAAATATATTTAAGTACACAATGAAATAAATAATAAAGCACTTGACAAAAGAGACAGGGACCCTTATAATCATTTTAGAGTCGACTTAAATGGATAAAGGAGGGTTACTATGTCTGGTAAATGTGAACATCCTGAGCGGCGTCCTGCTTCCGGGGAATGCAGTGAAGAGTTGCAAAGAAAGTGTCACGGTGAACCAAAATGCGAAAACCCCCATCTGCAGCCCGCTGATGGAAAATGCAGCGACGAATTAATCGAAAAGTGCCACGGAAAAGAGAAAGGACATCCTTGTAAATAAGAAGTGCTGCATTGCAGGCAGCGGCTGTTAGCAACGGTTGCTGTCTTTTTTTTGGGAAACCTCAAAAAGGTTGTATTGGAGGGGCATGGCAAGAGGATGCATCAAATAGCAAAAACAAAAGCTAGTGACTGGCAATGATACGTTGTTCATCTGGCAGGAATTGCTTTTCTGCCAGATGTTTGTTGAGAATCTTCTATCTTCCGAGATGATACGACAGGCTAAGATTTTCCGGCCCGGGCTAAACTCATAAGTAGGACCTGCCGGCAGACTTTTCAAAAGACAGGACTTTTGTCTTAGGCGTGCTCTGTTCTTGCCAATGGCATTCGGTAGATAGATGATCATCATTACTAATAACTTTATCTGCCGGGAATGGACTTTATTGCAAGATCAAATTTGTTTTTTCCCCGTCCTCAGCTGCCTGTCAAGAGAATTGGCTCGGCTTTGTCATCTTACCCGGGCCCAAAAATTTATTTCGTGAGTGCGGTTGTTTTCCTTATTCATGTAAAACATGGATTCGCATGAGGTGCAGTACTGGGCTGCTCATCTTTTTGGAAAGTTGGTTGCTATCGAAACCCTTTCTTTTTCATGTGCAGGCGAAAGAGCAGGTGAATTTCTGATATTCTGTGTTTGCTTGTTTTTGCCGTAGCCTTACATGGGTAAGCTAGAGGTGTTCTTTGCCAAAAAGGATTCGGTTCATGCTTGTCTTGAGAAGGCAGCAACTAAAAGGGTAAAAACGCAGTTGAAAATTGCCAGCGATTTTCTAATTTTATTGTTGGGTGGCAGGCAAAAACACAGATATTGAGCCAAATGACCGCTTGCAAAAAAAGAGTCACAAGGGGTGATAATACTTGAATATTATTGAAGCGGAAAACCTTGTAAAAAAATTCAATGGTTTTACGGCAGTGGATGGTGTATCTTTTCAGATCCGGCAAGGGGAGATTTTTGGCTTTCTAGGGCCCAACGGAGCCGGAAAAACAACGACCATCAACATGCTGATAGGGATGGCCAGAATAACACAGGGAACTGTTAAGCTAAAGGGAGAAGATTATAAAGACAATGTGAAAAAAGCGCAGGCAAAAATGGGCATTGTTCCCGATGAAAGCAATCTTTGGGAAGATCTCAGCGGGATGGAGAATTTGGTCTTTTGCGGGGCTCTGCACGGCATGGAAAAAAAGCAAAGAGAAAAACGGGCCGAAGAGCTCATGGAGCAGTTTGAACTAAAGGAAGCAGGCAGACGCCCTTTTAAAGCGTATTCAAAAGGGATGAAACGGAAGCTGACGATTGCCGCCGGCATTATCCATGAACCGGAGATCTTGTTTTTGGATGAACCAACAACAGGGATTGATGTGGCGTTTGCCCGCCAAATCAGAAAGTTGATTCAAGATCTTCATCAAAAAGGAACCACCATCTTTTTAACGACTCATTATATCGAAGAAGCGGAGCGTTTGTGCCA
>SLNR01000120.1 GCA_007132905.1 Candidatus Sumerlaeota bacterium
GGAAGCAGAGAAAAAGCCAAAGAATATTTTGGGACAGGTGCCGGTCTATGGGCCATCACAGCGGCCGTCTATTTGTCTACGATGGGGCCGCAGGGAATGAGACAGCTGGGAGAGACAATAATGAGAAGAACTTCCTATGCTCAAAAGAAATTGGCAGAAGTTCCCGGGCTTAAGGTCAATTGGCTCGATGCTTTGAATTACCAGGAGTTTTTGATTAACTTTGACCGTTGGAATAAGTCAATTGAGGAAATAAATTGTTGCTTGTTGGAAGAAGGAATATTCGGGGGGAAAGACTTATCCAATCTGTTTCCTCAATATGGGCAGAGCGCTTTGTACTGCATCACCGAAAAAACATCTGCCTTGGATATTCATAGATTGAAGGCTGCGTTAGAAAAAATAAGTCCCGGGAGGTGAGGAATTTGAAAAGCCAAAACAAAGGCAGTTACCAGCAGGCTCGCTGGCAGGAGCCTTTCATTATGGAGAAAGGAACAGCAGGAGAAAGAGGGGTGTTTGTCTCCCGGCCGGAGCCGGAAGTAGAGGCATCCACAGACAGCTTAGAGGACCTTCTTCCTGAAGGGATAAGAAGGGATCGTCCCCCGGCACTCCCCGAGTTATCGCAGATGCAGGTGCTGAGACATTATTTAAGGCTTTCCCAAGAAACATTAGGGACAGATCTTTGCATTGATATCGGACAAGGTACCTGCACCATGAAATACAGTCCGAAGATACATGAGTACATGGTAAGAAGCCCAAAATTGTCGGAATGTCATCCTAATCAACCGTTTGAAACTCTACAGGGGATTTTGGGAATATATTATGACACGGCTTGTTTTTTGAAAGAAATATCCGGAATGGACCAGTTTTCCCTGCAGGCTTCCTCTGGAAGTCAAGCCATATATGCGGCTGTGTCGATGATGAGGGCCTACCATCATGATCAAAATGAAGGCAGTAGACGAAACGAAATCATTACGACGATGTTATCACATCCCGGCAATCCTGGATGTGCCGCTACAGCGGGATATAAAGTGATCAACTTGTTTCCCGGCGAGGACGGCTTGCCGGATATTGATTCCTTAAAAGAGGCTGTATCGGAAAAAACGGCAGGGCTGTTGATCACCAACCCCGAAGACAGCGGTTTGTTTAATCATCGCATTGATGAATTCGTCAGTATTGTTCATGAAGCCGGCGGAGTCTGTTTTTATGATCAGGCCAATCTAAATGGCTTGTTTGGAATTACCCGGGCCCGGGAGGCAGGTTTTGACATGTGCCATTTTAATCTGCATAAAACTTTTTCTTCTCCTCACGGAAGCCACGGGCCGGGAGCCGGGGCACTGGGTGTGCGCGAAAAATTTATTCCATATCTTCCCAAGCCAATTGTTGACTATGATGGAAACAGCTATTACCTTGATGAGGAAAGGCCTAGAAGCATCGGCAAGCTTCGAAAGTTTTTCGGAGTCGCTCCGGTGGTTGTAAGGGCCTACGCCTATATTCTCAGCCTGGGAGCAGAAGGATTAAATATGGTAGCCAAACTTTCCATTCTTAACAACAACTATATGCTGAAAAAAATGGAAGACATCCCCGGCCTGTCACTTCCCTGGGCACAAGGAGTGCCCAGGATCGAGCAGGCCAGGCTTAGTTGGGAAAAACTAACTGAAGATACAGGCATTACAACAGATGATATAAATCTTAGAATGTTAGATTATGGTTTCCAAACTTATTTCACAAGTCATCATCCCCGCCTGATCCCCGAGCCTTTTACTCCGGAACCTGTCGAGACTTATTCAAAAGATGATATTGATCAATATGTTCAAGCATTGAAAGCCATAGCCCAAGAAGCGTATGATAATCCTGAAGTCATCAAAGAAGCACCTCATTCGACAGCCATGCAAGATAGGATTGATCCATCTTATTTAACTGACATGAAAAGATTCGCTTGTACTTTAAGAGCTTTTATCCGCAAGGACAAGGAAGGGAGGGCAAATGAAATTGAAGGGAATCAATGAGCAAGTCATGAGATCAGTGCAAGGTCTTCAAGAAGAAATGATTGAAGTTACCCGAAAACTGATTTCCTTTCCCAGCACCTTGGGAAACGAAGGAGGTGCCCAACGCTATTATGCAGATCTACTCCGGGAAATTGGAATGAAAATTGATATTTGGGAGCCGGATATAGATGCACTAAAAAAACATCCGGCTTTTATCACCAGCCGCGACCATTTTTCTAACAGCCCTGTGGTTGCGGCTGAATGCCCAGGCGTGGGCGAGGGGAGATCTCTTCTTCTTTGCGGCCACATGGATGTGGTTCCTCCTGGGGAAAAAACTTGGTCGGTGGACCCTTGGCAGGGTACTCTAAAAGACGGGAAAATATTCGGTCGAGGTGCTTGCGACATGAAAGGGGGACTGGCGGCCAATTACATTGCCATAAAAGCCCTGCAAAAAAAGAACATTCAATTGCAAGGAGATGTTTTAGCGGCTAGCACCATTGATGAGGAAAGCGGGAGTACAGGCGCTTTGGCTTTATTGGAGAGGGGCTACCGAGCCGATGCGGGGGTTATCCCGGAACCAACAGGTTTGGAATTGAATACAGCCTCTACAGGAAGTATATGGTTTCGAATCCGGGTGTTTGGAGAGTCGGCTCATGCCGGCATGGCCTACAAAGGAGTTAATTCTATATACAAATCCATAAAAATAATGGAAGCACTAAGGGAATTGGAGGAATCGAGAAGGATTCGTTTGATGCATCCTTTATATACACAACATCCGGTTCCGTTTTGTCTAAATGTCAATAAAATTGAAGGAGGAGAATGGCCGGCAACGGTTCCCGCCGAAACTGTTTTGGAAGGAAGAATGGGAATTTCACCTGAGGAAACAATCGAAGAGGGCCGGCAAGAGTTAGAGGAAAGAATAGCCTTGTCTGCCAAAGGCGACCCCTGGATGTCTGATCATCCGCCAGTAATCCAATATAGGAACTGTCGATGGAACAGTGGGTTGGTCGAGGAAACACACCCGTTTACCAAGACCTTACAACAACAAGCAGATAGCGTACTGGATAGGCACGTTCGCATCTCAGGGATGGGCCCTTGCTCGGATTCGGGCACATTGATTCGATATGGAGGCATTCCAACGATTAATTTTGGGCCCAACTCAATGGAGATAGCTCACCAAACAGATGAATATGTGGATATTGAAAGCTTGGTTAAGACAGCTCAAGTGATCGCACTGACATTGATTCACTGGTGCGGGGTTAAGGAAAATTAGATGGTCGTTGCCTTAGAGAATAAAACTTCGGCATACTTATTTTATTTGTTTACCATGTAGCATGGTGGTAAATATGATAGAATGATTTTGTGTTTTAGGTGTTCGCTTCAAGTGGGTAGACGAGACAGAAGGAGGAGTCAAAATACATGAAATTTGTGAGGTTTTATGATGGAGAGGAAGAAAAAGAAGGGATTGTTTTAGGAGATAAAATTCAAGAAATCGAAGGCTGTATGTTTGAGGATTTTTCAAAAAAAGAAAATTTTTATTCTTACAGTGATGTTACACTGCTGCCTCCGGTAAGTCCAAAACATTTGATAGCTGTTGGGAAAAGCTACAAAGAGCATATTGATGAAATGGCTGCCCGCAGAAAAGATGAGCCGGAATATCCGAAGCAGCCGATTTTTTTCTTTGAAGCTCCCGGTTCGATCAGCTCCCATGAAAAACCAATTGTCCTGCCTAAAGAAGGGTCTTGTAAGCAGGTTGATTTGGAAGGTGAGTTGGCTATTGTAATAGGGAAAAAAGGTAAAAACATAAAAAAAGAGAATGCTTTGGATTATGTGTTTGGATATACCTGCGCCAATGATGTCTCAGCAAGAGGAATACCCGATATTGGCGGACTTTGGGGAATTGGCTTAAGCAAGTCCTTGGACACATTTACTCCCATTGGACCGGCGATAGAAACGGAAGTAGACGACCCGAACAACTTAGAGATTAGCAGTCGGCTCAATGGTGAGATTACACAAAAGTCAAATACCAAGGATATGATATTTACTGTGGAGGATTTTGTGAGCTACTGCTCATCAAGACTGACCCTATATCCGGGAGATGTCATTATGTCCGGAACACCAGCGGGAGTCCGTCCGTTGAAAAAAGGAGACCAGGTGGAAGTTTCGATTGAAAAGGTCGGCGTTCTCAAAAATACAGTAGATCAGGAAGAAGAATAGAAGTTTTGAAGCTTTGAGCTAGAGAGAGGAGGATACATGATCAATAAAAAGTATTTTGATCGATTAGTAAGAGAGATGAAAAAGACAGATTGTGAGGCGGTACTCGTTGCACCTTCTCAAGAGTTGAAGTTTCTGATCGGGCACTCTCCTTCCGCGGGGGCTCGGTTCGAGGGCCTTTTTGTTCTTCGGGACGGTCAGTATTTTCATATCTGCCCTTTATTATCGGAAGAAGAGATGGGCGAAATTCTTGAGCCTGCCCTCGTACACGGGTGGAGTGATGGTGAAGGCTATTTGGCTACGGTCGAAGCTTGTGCAAGAAAATATGATCTCTACGCAAAAACAATAGCTGTCAACCAATTTGCCCGGGCCTTTCATATTCTTGAGATAGCGGAAAAGGGTATCATGCAGTTTCAATCGGGAAAAAATCTGATGGAAGAGATGCGAATCATCAAAGATGAAGAAGAGATGGAAAACCTTAGAGTGGCCTCTTCCTATGCCGATGAAGTATTTTCTGAGCTACTTACTTTCATTGAACCCGGCATGACAGAAAAGGATATCAAGCAAAAAATCCAGGACGCTTTTTCCAAGAAAGGAGTGCAGGGAGGCGGTCTCGTTGCCGTAGGCCCTAATGCATCGATGCCTCATTACAATCGTGATGACAGGGTCATAAAGGAAAAAGATTTGGTCTTGATGGATTTTGGTTGTTCCTATAAGGGCATGATGTCTGATATCACCAGAACTGTTTTTGTGGGCGAAGTATCAAAAAAGCAAAGACAGGTTTATGAAATCGTCAAAAACGCCAATGAAGCCGCCATCGAAGCGATTGCAGTGGGAAAAAGAGCTTGTGATATTGACAAGGTGGCCAGGGACATCATTGAAAACGCCGGATATGGAGATTACTTCTTAAGCAGACTAGGTCATGGAATCGGCTATGTAGGTCATGAGGCGCCCGACATTAAAGGGAGCAATACTCGCAGGCTTGAAACGGGAATGGCCTTTAGCATAGAGCCCGGAATATATCTTCCCAAAGATTTTGGTGTTAGAATCGAAGATATTGTGCTTATGGGACCGGCGGGTGTGGAAGTCTTAAATAGTGCTCCCAAAGAGATCATTGTATTATAGTCCATATTACAGATAGAAAGAAAAATAAAGGAGGCAAAAAACATGGTAGATGTAAAAAAGATGTTTGACCCGGCTTTAATGTCTTACAAACCCCCCAAATCCACCCCTTATGCTGGTTGGGGAGCGCCGGGGGCCATCAAACTTGGCAGCGGTGTCCCCGATCCTCAGTATTATCCCTGGAAGTTGATAGCAACATTAGCCGAAGAAGCGCTAGAAAAGGATTATCAACGCATTCTTTCCTACGGGATGCCCCAGGGCTTTCCGGAATTAAGAGCATGGATTGCAGAACACTCGGAAAAAAATGATGTAGAGATTGACCCCGGCCAGGTGCTTTTGTGTGATGGATCGACAGAGGCAATGAGCCTTGTCGCAAAACTACTTCTTCAACCGGGGGATGCCATGGTGATGGAATCTCCTTCTTATTCTGGGGCGGTAAGTGTCTTTCAAACTTGCGGGGCTCATGTGGAGCAGATTCCTCTCGATGAAGAGGGAATTGATATCGTTTTGTTGGAAGAATATGCAAAGAAAAGACAAAACGAAGAAAAGCCTTTGAAACTTGCTTATATCATGCCAAATTACCACAATCCTTTGGGTACCACCACATCGGTCAAACGTCGCAAAGAATTGGTGGAACTAGCTGAAAAATATGAATTCTTGATTTTGGAAGACGATGCCTATATAGAATTTATTTATGAAGGGAAAAGGCTGCCTTCCATCCAATCTTTCGACACAAAAGGACTGGTGATTTATACGAGTACTTTTTCGAAACCTTTGGCACCGGGTCTTCGTTTAGCTTGGATTACGGCCTCCCCTGAGATTACGATGGCTTTGACCCGAGTCAAAGGGGCGTTTAATATGAGCGCCAGCCATTTGGGGCAAGCAATTGCTTTGGCCTACTGTAAAGAAGGACATATGTATGAGCACATTGAAAAAATGAACAAAGTTTACAAAAAAAAGAAAGATCTCATGCTGTCTGCTTTAGAGGAGTATATGCCCGAGTATGTAACCTGGACAAAGCCCTCTGGAGGTTTCTTCTTGTGGGTGGAGATTGAGGAAGGAAAAATCGACGGGATCGAGTTAATTCAAGAGACCAAGGCAGACGTATCTTATCGACCCGGAGACAGTTTTTATATTGAAGAAGGGGAGGGCCTAAACAAACTTAGACTTTGCTTCACCTTTGAAACAGAAGAGAATATTGAAAAGGGAGTGAAGATTTTAGCCGAAGGGATCAAAAAACTGGCTAAATAACTCATATTGATAGGAACTTATGGAGGACCATTTCTTTTTAACAATTGGAATGTAATCGTTATTAGAAAGTGTTAACCAAGCCAAAAGCGCCACCCGGATACGGGCGGCGCTTTTGGCTTACTCTTCATCTAAGAAGTGAAAAGGATCAAAATCATAAGCAAAGGAATCGTCCATGGTTCGCTGCTGCCAGATAATTTCCTTATACCCTTTTACCAGTTCTTTTTGTCTATTCTCTTTCAGAAGCATTTGCTTGGTAAGGCTCTCGGGATTTGCAAAAGGCTTTGTTATATTTGTTTGGGGTGACGGTTGGTGCTTCTGATGGAAGTTCCCATTAAGTTGATCCGAGGATAAGGATTTTCTTTCTTTTTTATTGTCGGAGTAATCTTTGCGAAGAGGGTGGCTAGATTGGTGAGCATAATCATCATCACGAAGCATTAAAATGCACCTCCTTCTAGCGTGTGTGGCTAATGATACATAATTGTGAATATTATGTCAAATGAGTGATCTGGAGATTGAGCTTTAATAAAGGAGATAAGTAAAGCAGGGAAAAGTTTTTGCTGATAAAAAGGAAGTATTGCGAATAGAAAGCATTGGATAGAAACACACAATTGAATATGAGCAGGATTTTTCCGCTCAACAGAGAACAATGAAATGACACAAGAAGGAGGTCGGGTATATGGCAAAAGTATTAATGAAGGGCAATGAAGCCATTGCTGAGGCGGCAATTCGTGCTGGCTGTCGCTATTTTTTCGGTTATCCTATTACGCCCCAGAATGAAATTCCCGAATATCTCTCAAGGGAGCTTCCTAGGCACGGAGGAAGGTTTATTCAGGCAGAAAGCGAAGTTGCGGCAATTAATATGCTACATGGAGGGGCATCAACGGGAAAACGCTGCATGACTTCCTCTTCTGCTTGCGGTATTAGTCTAAAATCCGAAGGGCTTTCCTATATTGCAGCCGCTGAGGTCCCTTGTGTGGTTGTTGATATGTCTCGGCTCGGCCCCGGCATGGGAGGAATGCAGCCTACTCAAAGCTCATACCGGCAGGCAACGAGAAGTGGAGGGCATGGCGGTTATAGGAGCATTGTTTTTTGCCC